>DAIQNS010000057.1:0-11136 GCA_036788315.1 Alteraurantiacibacter sp.
CCTCCGTCGCATCACCGACTGCCTGCGATGGGAAGGTCAATTGCCGGGCAGCGGGTCCGCCGGTGATCGCCACCAGGGCCACATTCTGGCAGGTGGTGTTGCGGTCATCGATGAAGTCGTCGAAGAAAGCGACCAGTTCGGCAATGTCTCGCGGCTGGGCCGGATCGGGGTAAGGTTCGGCGAGGCGCAATTGTCTTTCGAAACTGTTGGCCCGGTGGAGGCGACTGTTCTGGCTGGCGATGCCGTAGCCGAGGGGTTCGTGATGATCGTCACAGGTCTGAAACAGATCATTGTGGGCGAGCGATCGGTCAAGGAAATGGGCGGGCCGATCACCATGGCCAAATTCTCCGGCGAGCAGCTCAGTCTGGGGGTGCCAGAATTTGTCTATTTCGTCGCCTTTGTCTCGATTAACTTGGCATTCATTAACCTCCTGCCAATCCCGGTCCTCGACGGTGGGCACCTGGCGTTTTACGCAGTGGAAGCAATTCGCCGCAAACCGCTCAGCGCCCGCAGTCAGGAATACGCGTTCCGCACCGGAATGGCCCTTGTGCTGTCCCTCATGCTGTTCGTAACGTTGATCGATATTGCCAAACTGCCCATTTTCGGCAGCTAGGCGGGGATAGAAAGACACCAAGCAGCCGCAATTCAGCCTCTTTGCTTGATTGCTCGGGCATCATCGGGCACACGCCTCCTTCGCGCCGCGACCGGGAGTGTGAGTTGGTCCGAGCGGGCCTTTGCAGGTAAACCGGTTGTAAGGCTGCGCTTGTGTCGATGAGAGTGGACGGGAAATGCGTTTGAAAACCGGCAATTATGCAACTGCGCATCAAGGCGCGCAGCTTGGCGGAAGATTTGTTGCAGGATTGCTTGGCTGCACGATGCTGGCGGGTTTGCCCGCATTGGCATTCGCGCAGGCCACAGGCGAAGCGGAAACCGAGGCACCCGCGACGGCGCAGGAGCCCGAGGGCGATGTCATCCGGACAATTTCGGTTTCGGGGGCGCAGCGTCTCGAGCCTGAAACCATCGTCAGCTATGTGCAACTGCGGCCCGGGCAGGTCTACACTGCGGCGCTCGCTGATCAGGCGCTGATCGATCTGGCGGCGACCGAATTGTTCGCCGATTTCTCGATCGCCAATAATAATGGCAATGTCGTGATCACGATCGCGGAAAATCCGGTGATCAACCGCATTGTTCTGGAAGGCAACAAGCGGATCAAGAACGACAAGATCGTTCCCGAGATCCGCCTCGCTCCGCGCCAGATCTTCACCCGTTCCAAAGTGCGCGCCGATGTTGCCCGCATCATCGAATTGTACAAGCGGCAGGGCCGCTTTGCCGCCATGGTCGAGCCGCAGATGGTGATGCTCGACCAGAACCGTGTCGATGTGATTTTCGAGATTACCGAAGGGCCAAAGTCCAAGGTTCGCCAGATCAACATCATCGGCAATGAGGTGTTCTCCGACGGTGCCCTGCGCGGCGAAATGGTGACCAAGGAAGCGGGTCTGCTGAAGATTTTCAGCTCCAACACCAGCTATGACCCTGACCGCCTCGCGTTCGACCAGCAGAAGCTGCGCCAGTTCTATCTGAACGAAGGCTATGCCGATTTCGCGGTCGTCTCTGCCGTGGCCGAGTTGACCCCGGACAAACGCGACTTCATCATCACTTACGTGGTCGAGGAAGGCCAGCGCTACCGCTTCGGCGATGTGAAGGTCGAAAGCCAGTTGCGCGATTTCTCGAGCGAGGCGTTGACCGCCAATCTGCAGATCAAACAAGGCGATTGGTACAGCGCGGAATTCATCGACGAGACAATCGACGGCTTGACCGAGACCGCCGGCGCCTTCGGTTATGCCTTTGCCGATGTGCGCCCGCGCATTACCGCCAATCCCGAAGACCTGACGATGGATGTCAATTTCCTCGTCGCCGATGCGCCGCGCGTTTATATCGACGCGATCGACATCAACGGCAACACGATCACGCAGGACAAGGTGATCCGGCGCGAGTTCCGGATTGCCGAAGGCGATGCTTTCAGCTCGCTGCAGGTCAACCGCTCGAATGCGCGCATCAATTCGCTGGGCTATTTCCAGGAGAATTTCGAGATCGCCCAGGTCGAAGGCAGCGAGGGCGACCGCATCACCTTGCAGGCCAATGTGCAGGAGCGCCCGACCGGCGAACTCTCTCTTTCGGCCGGTTTCTCCAGCCTTGAAAGCTTCATCTTCAACGGTTCGATCCGGCAGAACAATTTCCGTGGGCGCGGGCAGACGATCGGGCTGGGCATCAATTATTCGCGCTTCTCGCGCTCGGGCAATATCAGCTTCACCGAGCCGAATGTCTTCGACAAGGACATTGCCGTTGGCGCCGACATTTACCGGCAGGATTACAACAACGGCTTCTTCAATCGCGATCAGGCGACCTACGAACAATCGACCACCGGCGGGCGCCTGCGCGCGGGCGTGCCGTTGACCGAATATCTCAGCCTGCTCGCCAGCTACACGCTCAATTTCGACGAGATCACCGTGGCGGATAGCTCGGGCTTCTTCGCCGATCTTGATGGTGACGGCATCAACACCTGCGAGCCGCTGTTTGCCGGGCGCTATCTGTGCGACGCACTGGGCAACCGCACGCAGTCCATTCTGGGCCTGTCGGTGTCGTACAATTCGCTCGATTCGCGGCTGCGGCCGACACGCGGGCGGCTGGTGACCTTCGGCCTCGATTTTGCCGGGCTGGGCGGCAATACGAAATATATTCGCGGCACCACCAAGGCTTCGCAGTACTTCCCGCTGGGTGCAGGCTTCATCGGCTCGCTTTCGCTTGAAGGCGGCTTCATCAAGGGGCTCGAGAACCGCGGCGCGGGGCGTGACGATGTTCTGCTGACTGACCGCTTTTTCCTTGGCGAAGGGCAGATGCGCGGCTTCGATATTCGCGGCGTCGGCCCGCGCGTCGTGCGCCGCTTCATCTCAGGCGTCGATGATGACGGCGATCCGATCTATTTCCCGCTCGAGGACGATGAGAGAAACAGGGACGATGCGCTCGGCGGAACGGCCTATTACCTTGGCCGTGCCGAAATCGAAATTCCGCTCGGAACGGGCGCGCGCGAGCTGGGGTTGCGGCCTTCGGTGTTTCTCGATGTCGGCGCCGTGTTCGGCATCGACACGCCGGTCCTGACCGCCAACCCGCCGCCGGGCATCTGCCTAGGCCAGTGCACCGCTGACGGGCTGCCCCTGTTCCGCCAGGTCATCCGCAATTCCGCCGGGGAGCCGGTGCTTGGAACGGACGGACAGCCGACATTCGATCTGGTGACCAATCCCATCAATCCGGACACAACATTGCCCGATCTCGCCCGGGTCAATTCCGCGGTTGGCAATTTCCTGACACCCAACTTCATCGAGGAATTTGTCGGCGATTCGCCCAAGCCGCGCCTTTCGGTGGGCTTCGGGGTAAACTGGAACTCGCCATTCGGTCCGTTCAGGATCGATATAGCCCATGTGCTGCTAAAGCAGCGGGGCGACCAAACCAAAACCTTCTCGTTTAACGTAGGAACGCAATTCTAATGAAATCTTCTTTCAAGCCGGCGCTTGCGGCCGGTCTCGCCATGCTTGTGACGATGGCTCCGGCCTTCACCGCGCCTGCCGCGGCGCAGGTTTCAGGCAATATCGCCACAGTTGATATCGCGCTTGCGGTTGCCGGCGCCGACGCGCGCGCCGCCGCCTATCAGCAGATTTCTGCCACATATCAGCAGCAATTGACCACGATCCAGCAGCGCCAGCAACAGCGTCAGCAACTCGTGCAGACCTTCGATACCAATGGCAATGGTGAGCTCGACGAGAGCGAAGCTCCTGCGACGCAGGATCCCAACAACGCCACGGTACAGCAGATCAATGCGATCGACAATGAAGTGGCGCAGCTGCAGGCTCCGATCCAGCGCGCGCGCGTTTATGCGATCAGCCAGATCGGCAATCAGTTCTCACCCGCTCTGCAACAGGTGATTGCGGATCGTCAGATCCAGCTCGTGGTCTCGCCCGAAGCCCTGATCTATCAGCCGCAGGGCGCCGATGTGACGCAGCTTGTGATCACCGCAATCAATACGCGGCTCCCCACAGTCGGGACGGTTCCGCCCGAGGGCTGGCAGCCGAGCGAATCCGCAGTTAGCCTGTTCCAGCAGGTACAGCAGCTCCTCGTGATGTTCGCGATGCAGCAGCAGCAGGCCGCTGCGCAGCAGAACGGCGCGGCACCGGCTGCGGATGTTCCTTCGCGCTAAGCGGGCACGCCGCGCTATTGCGGGGCAGGCATTTGCATGATTGCGAAAGGCAGGGCGATGAGCGAGAACTACGACATCCCGAAAATTCTCACCGCCCTGCCGCATCGCTATCCGATGCTGCTGGTCGACCGCGTGGCCGAAATCACAATCGGCGAGAGTATCCGCGCGATCAAGGCGGTCTCGTTTAACGAGGACTACTTCCAGGGCCATTTTCCGGGCCGCCCGATCATGCCGGGCGTCCTGCAGATCGAGGCGCTGGCGCAGGCTGCGGGCATTCTTGCAGTCGAGACGCTCGAACTCGCAGGATCGGGCAAGCTGGTGTATTTCATGGCCATCGACAACGCGAAGTTCCGCGCGCCGGTGGAGCCGGGTTGCCTGCTCGAACTCGAAGCCCGCTTTCTCCAGCAGCGCACCCGCGTGTGCAAGTTTGCCGGCAATGCGAGCGTGGAGGGCAAGGTGACTTGCGAGGTCGAATTTACCGCCATGATTGCAGATGCGCCCGCCTAAGTCAGACTAGGGCCGGAATAGGGTTGCAATTTTGACGGCGCGCCGGTATCCGCGCGCCTTCCCCGAAATTGGCGGGCCGGTCGGAACCGGGCCACACCATAAAGGACCATGCCATGAAGGCCGATACGCATCCCGATTATCACATGATCACGGTCAAGATGACCGATGGCACCGAGTTTCAGACGAAGAGCACCTGGGGCAAAGAGGGCGACACGATGAACCTCGAAATCGACCCCACCAGCCACCCGGCATGGACCGGCGGCCCGCAGCGTCTGCAGGATGGCGGCCGTGTGGCCAAGTTCAACCAGCGTTTCGGCGGTCTGTCGCTCAAGAAGCAGTAATTCTTCGCGCCCGTGTGGTGTGAACAGGCAAGGGCCCCGGAGCGCGTTTTCCGGGGCTTTTTGCGTTTCAGCCCCAGCGCTTCTCGCGATACCATTTGGTGATCACATATTTGACGCCCTTGCGCACTTTCATCCCATGATGAAGCGTGGCGGCATTGAGCGAGCCGTCGGGCCGGTGGTTGTCCCAGCATACCAGCTTGCCGGTCTCGGGCTGGAAGGTCTTGTTGATCACTTTGAACCGCGTCGCACCGCCTGCCTCGACTGCGTTCAAGTAGATCATGAAGGTCCAGGTGCGATTGCCTGCCACGCTGCAGAACTTGGCAAAGTCCACGCCCGTGGGCTCAAAATAATCGGTGTGCGCCTTGAATTCCTGCCCCGGCGCATAGCGTTGCCCCTGTACCGGCTCGCCGTGCGCGGGGTCGATGCCGTTGAGCGCGAACAGCCGCGCCTCGAGATCGCGCACTTCGGGTTCGTCCGCGCCAAGGTCGCAGGTCTCGCTGGTACGGAAATAATGGTCGCCGTCGCTATCCGCGATGGTCGAGGGGCGGCGATTGGTGTCGATCAGCGCAATCAGACCGGCGCACAGCTCGGGCGGCAGAAAGCCCGGCTTGTCGAACAGCGCGATCCGCGGGCTGGGCACACGGCGCATTCTGCCTTGCGTGACGAGGCGCTCTGGCGTGGTTTCTCCCGGATTCGGCATCGGCCTTCTGATAATGCGGCGCCGACCCAGCGCAAGCCCCGCAGCGCGCGCGCAAGATTGTTTCGTGCACTGGCTCTGCCGCCACTTTTCGCTTTGCAATTGCCTGCGCCTGTGCAACAGGCTCGCCCCCGCGCTGATCACGGCTTGACCGCTTGGCGCAGACCCCTATGGCCGCACGCTTCTGGCATGCGTGAAGGGCATGTGGCGATCGTAGCTCAGTTGGTTAGAGCGCCGGTTTGTGGTACCGGAGGTCGCGGGTTCAAACCCCGTCGATCGCCCCATTTTTCTCCTTGATCAAGCCATCCACGGCCGCGCTGAGGCAGGTAGAACAGGGGGGTTACGCAAATGGCGGCATTGTGGTCACAGGCAGACTGGGACGAGCATGAACTGGTGCAGCTCGTGCATGACAAAGCGTCGGGCCTGACTGCGATCATCGCGCTGCATTCGACTCATCTTGGCCCCGGCGCTGGCGGCACGCGCTTCTGGCATTATGACGACCCGGACGGCGCGATGCGCGATGCGCTGCGCCTCTCGCGCGGGATGAGCTACAAGAACGCCATGGCGGGCCTGCCGATGGGCGGGGGCAAGGCGGTGATCCTGCTCGATGCAAGGCGCACGCGCACGCCTGCGATGCTGGCGGCCTTTGGCGATGCTGTCGAGGCCTTGCGCGGGCGCTATGTCACCGCCGCCGATATCGGCGCGAGCGAAGCGGACATGCTCGCCATCAGGGAGCGCACCCCGCATGTCTGCGGGCTTCCGGTCGCCTCGGGGTCAGTCGGCGGCGATCCCGGCCCGGTCACCGCAATGGGCATTTATCACGGCATCAAGGCCGCTGTTTCGCACCGGCTCGGCAAAGACAATCTGACCGGCGTGCGCGTCGCGGTGCAGGGCTGCGGCTCGGTTGGCGGGGGGCTGGCGCGCCTGCTCGCCAAGGATGGCGCGCGGATCACCCTTTCAGACATAGACGAGGCGCGCGCCAAGGCGCTGGCGGCGCAAGTGGATGGCACGCTCGCCGCACCTGACCGGATCATGGGGACACCGTGCGATGTCTTCAGCCCCAATGCGCTTGGCGCTGTGCTCGATGATGCCGGAATTGCCCAGCTCGATTGCGCGATCGTTGCAGGCGGCGCGAACAACCAGCTCGCACGGCCCGAGCACGGCGACCAGTTGACCGAGCGCGGCATTCTCTATTCGCCCGATTATGTGATCAATGCCGGCGGCATCATCAATGTCAGCCTCGAATATCTCGCGCGTGAACGCGGCGAGCATTGCGACATCAACGATCTGCGCGAGCGCATCGCGGCCATACCCCTGCGGCTGCGCGAAATCTGGCGCGAAAGCGAAGCGAGCGGCAAGGGTGCGCACACCATAGCCGACGCCATGGCAAGGAAGCTGATCGGCCGCGCCTGATTGCGCCTGCGAAGGGGGCAATGCGTCCGGTTTTCCTTGCCGCAGGCGCGGGCAGGTGCCACAAAGCGGGCAGACAATAATAATCGTGCGATGATGCATTTTTACGCCAATCCCACTCGCTTTCTGAAGCTCGCCAAATGGCTCACGCCGATCCTGCTGATCAGCGGAATTCTGCTTGCCTCGGGTGCGGTTGCCTGGGGTTATTTCATCGTGCCGCCGGATCGGCTGATGGGCGAGACGGTGCGTATCCTGTTCCTGCATGTGCCCGCGGCATGGCTGGGCATGGCCGGATGGACTTCGATTGCGATTGCCAGCCTGATCGAGCTGGTCTGGCGCCACCCTCTAGCGGCAATTGCTGCTCGGGCGAGCGCGGTTCCGGGCGCGGTGTTCTGCTTTGTGTGCCTTGCCACCGGCTCGATCTGGGGCAGGCCGACCTGGGGCACCTGGTGGGTGTGGGACGGGCGGTTGACCTCGATGCTGGTCCTGCTGTTTCTCTATTTCGGCTACATCGCGCTCACCAGTTCGCTCGCGCGCGAAGGGCAATCGACGCGTATTGCGGCAATTTTCGGGCTGGTAGGCGCGGTCAATGTGCCGATTATCAACCGTTCGGTCGTCTGGTGGAATTCGCTGCACCAGCCGCCCAGCATCACGGCGGGTGGCAGCGCGATCGACGGAGTGTTCCTGTGGCCGCTGCTGATCGCAACTCTGGGCTTTTCGCTTATTTTCGGCGGCGTCGTGCTCACGCGGATGCGCGCCTTGCTGGCCGAAATGCAGGCTGAAGCGCGCCTTCGCCGCAAGGCCATGCAGGCCGAGGAGGCTGTGGCATGAGGGAAAGTCTTGACCAGTGGCTGTTTGTCCATGGTGCCTATTTCGTGGGGATCGTTAGTATTGTCTTGCTGATCGCGTGGAGCTGGTGGGACATGCGCCGCGCGGAGCAGCGCCGGGAGGAGACGCGCCGAAAATGAGTACTGGTCTGAAACCCAAACATCAAAGGCTGGTGCTGATCGTCATTGCGCTTGTCGCATTGATCGGGGCGGGATTGCTGGCGGCCTATGCGCTGCGCAGCCAAGCCGATTATTTCTATCTTCCGGCCGATATTGCCGCCAGCCCGCCCGAAGTGGGCCGCGCGATCCGGCTGGGCGGGATGGTCGAAGTCGGCTCCATCGCCACGGCGCAGGATGGCATTACCACCAGCTTCATCGTACAGGATGGCGCCGCGCGCGTTCCGGTGCAGTTTGCGGGCATTCTGCCTGATCTGTTCGTCGAAGGGTCCGGTGTTGTGGCTGATGGCCGCATGAATGCAGGCGGCACCTTCGTCGCCGACAATGTGCTCGCCAAGCATGACGAGAACTACATGCCGCGCGAACTCGAAGGCATGGAAACCGCGGAACTGCGCGCAGTGATGGAAGCGAGCCTCGAGTGATTGCAGAAATCGGATTGGTCGCGCTGTGGCTTGCCGCAGCCTTGGCGTGCTTGCAATTTGTCGGCGCGGTAGCTGGCGTTCGCAATGGCGCAAACGAGTTGACCGCTCTTGTGCGGCCTGCAGCAAGCCTGCAAGCGCTCCTGTGCGCGATTGCCTTTGCCGCGCTCCTGTGGGTGTTCGCGATCACTGACTTGTCGGTGAAGCTGGTTGCCGCCAATTCGCATTCCTTGAAGCCGATGATCTTCAAGCTTTCGGGCACCTGGGGCAATCATGAGGGCTCGATGCTCTTGTGGATCACCGTGATGGCGGTAGCGGGCGGGGCGATTGCCCTGCTGGAAAAGCGCCTTCCGGAAAAGACCATGATGGCGACTTTGGGCACGCAGGCCTTTGTCGGGATCGGCTTTTATGCCTTTCTGCTGCTGTCCTCAAATCCGTTCGAGCGTCTGCCGGTCCCGCCCATCGAGGGCAATGGCCTCAATCCCTTGTTGCAGGACATCGGCCTCGCCTTCCATCCGCCCACGCTTTACATCGGCTATGTCGGCCTCTCGGTAGCATTCAGCTTCGCCATGGGCGCCTTGCTGACAAGGCAGGTGACGCCTGAGTTTGCCAAGGTTATGCGGCCCTGGGTGCTGGCGGCCTGGGTCTTTCTTACCATCGGCATCACGGCCGGCTCTTACTGGGCCTATTACGAGCTTGGCTGGGGTGGCTGGTGGTTCTGGGATCCGGTCGAGAACGCCTCGCTCATGCCCTGGCTCGCGGCGACAGCCTTGCTACATTCGGCCAGTGTGCTGGCCGCGCGCGATGCCTTGCGCACCTGGACGATCATGCTGGGCGTGATCGCTTTTTCGATGAGCATGCTCGGCACTTTCCTGGTGCGTTCGGGCATCTTGACCAGCGTGCATGCCTTCGCCGTTGATCCTCAGCGCGGCAGCTTCATTCTCGGGCTGCTGATCCTGTATATCGGCGGCGCGCTTGCAGCCTTTGCGCTGCGTGCTGGCACCGTGTCGGAAGGCAAGCGTTTTGCTCTGCTCAGCCGCGAAGGGGCGCTGGTGGTCAACAATATCGCACTTTCGGCGATCCTTGGCATTGTCCTTCTCGGCACACTCTACCCCTTGTTGACCGAGGCGTTCGATGTGCGCGTTTCGGTCGGGCCGCCCTATTTCAATCCGGTCGGCGCGATCTTCTTCCTGCCCATGCTGCTTGTGCTGATCGTTGGTCCGCTGCTGCGCTGGCGCTCGGACAAGGCGGCGCGGATCAGGCTGCCGGTGTTGATTGCTCTGGCTACGGGCCTTGTGGTGCTCGTCATCACCGCCTTGGTGACTGAAATCACCATTCTGCCGCTGCTCGGTCTGGCGCTGTCGATTGCCGTGGGGATTGCCAGCTTCATGCCGCTGCGCGGGCGTTCCTTGCGCCGTTTGCCGCTCGCGGTCTGGGGCATGGTGTTTGCGCATTTCGGGGTGGCGGTGGCGCTCTTTGGCATGTCCGCTGACAGCGCGTTCCAGCAGGAACGGTTGGTAGCCGCGTCAATTGGCGATGTGACGCAGGTGGGCCCGTGGGAAGCGCGGCTGGATTCGGTCACTCCTGTGGCGGGGCCAAACTGGACCGCGATGCAGGCCAATTTGACGGTGCAGCATGGCGAATCGCGCGAACGTGCCGCTAATCCCCAATCACGCAGCTTCTGGAGCCCGGCAACCGAAACCAGCGAAGTGGCACTGATCACGCGCTGGGACGGTCAGCTTTATGTCGCGGTGGGCAATCAGGCGCCCGATGGCCGCTGGCAATTGCGGCTCTGGTGGAAGCCTTATGTCACCTGGATCTGGTATGGCGGCCTGTTGATTGCGCTCGGCGGCACGCTTGCGCTGATCGGGCGCCTCGGCACCGATTTGCGTCGCCGTGCGGCGATCCGCAAAGGCAGCGAGCGGCGCGAAGATGCAGCGGAGCTGCTGGTATGAAGCAATTGCGCTGGGGCTTATGGATTATTGTGGGGGTCGCGGCGGGGCTGTTCGGCCTGTTCGCTTATCAACTCTCGCAGCCCAAGGACGACTTAATCCAGTCGGCGATGGTGGGCGAGGCCATGCCCGCTTTCGACCTGCCCCCGGCAAGTTCCACACGCCCGGGCCTGTCGAGCGCAGATCTGACTGACGGTACGCCCAAACTGCTCAATGTGTTTGCCAGCTGGTGCATTCCCTGTGCAGCCGAAGCGCCGCATCTCGAAGCGCTCGAACGGGCCGGCGCGCAGATTGTCGCCGTTGCCATTCGTGACCGTCCCGAGGATGTGGACCGCTTCCTCACGATTTACGGCAATCCCTTCACCCGCATCGGCCGCGACGATATCAGCGAAGTGCAGCTTTCCATCGGTTCCTCCGGCGTGCCCGAAACCTTCGTGATCGACGGGCAGGGGCGGATCACGCACCAGCATATCGGCGACATCCGGGCCGAGGATGTGGCAGGCTTGCTGCGCGAACTGGAGGAAGCGGGCGCATGAGGGGGCTGCTCGCCATACTCG
>DAIQNS010000058.1:0-813 GCA_036788315.1 Alteraurantiacibacter sp.
CGCCAAGGATGTTGCGGATCGTGCCGTTCGGCGAGCGCCACATCTTCTTGAGGCCAAACTCTTCCACGCGCGCTTCATCGGGCGTGATCGTTGCGCATTTGACGCCGACCCCATGCTCCTTGATCGCATTCGAGCAATCGATGGTGACCTGATCGTCCGTCGCATCGCGGTTTTCGATCGAGAGATCGTAATATTTCAGATCGATATCGAGATAGGGCAGGATCAGCCGTTCGCGGATCCACTGCCAGATGATCCTGGTCATCTCGTCGCCGTCAATCTCTACAACCGGGTTCACTACCTTAATCTTGGCCATTGGGTATCCTGTGCTGTCTTGATGGGTTGGCTGGAATGTATCTGGGGAAGTTGCGCACCTCTTAGGCAGGCGAAGTCTCTCGCGCAAGGGAGCGGGGCGTATCAATGCGCGTGGCATGCGCGATTGCTCTGAACAGGCCGGGCATATGATATGCCGCGAAAATCGCCAGACGGCTGCTCATGGGGCTTTCGGCGAGGCGGCGGATGACGGCGGCGGTGGTGACCGGGCGCTGCGCGGCGTGCGCGAACTGCCGCTGGTAGGCGCTGGATGCACTCGCGCCGCCTGAAAGCCAGCATTGCGCGGCCATCGTCCCGCTCGCCAGTGCGAGGCCAATTCCCTCTCCGGCAAGCGAGGGAATGACTGCGGCCTGATCGCCCAGCCGGAACAATCCATGCTCGGTTGTGCGGGCAATAAAGCCATAGGGAACAGCCCCGATGGTTTCGATCCGAGCGCTGTGCCAGTCAGTGCCGAGGCGCGCGGCGAGCGCGGCCTTGTCCTGC
>DAIQNS010000058.1:823-10868 GCA_036788315.1 Alteraurantiacibacter sp.
AGCAGCTCGTGCAGCCGCTCAAGCAGCGCCTCGGGATCATTGCCGCAAGCCGTGAGCGCGGATTTGCGCAAGGCTGCGCAAATATTGGCCGAGCCGTCTTCCTGCAGGACGATCCCCGCATAGCCACCCTTGAACAGGTGCAATTCGATGTGGCGCTGCATCAGGCGGTGGCGCTGCGGCGTGGCGGGCAGGCGAATGCGCAGACCAAGCGCGGGGTCTTCGGCCTTGCGCGGGCGCGAATGGCCGCGCACATCTTCCTTGCCTGTCGACAGGAAAATGCTCTCGGCGTGCCAGGTCTGCTCGCGGCCGGTGGCTTCGCCGGGAGCGAGCGCGCGGATCGTATCGCAGGCAAAGCGCGCGCCCTCTGCAAGCGCGACGTTGCGCAAGGCGGTATCGAGGGCATGGCGCGAAAGGCCGAAAGCGGGGCGGGGCAGAGGAACGCTCGCGCTTCCGGAAGGCGTGAACAGCGCCAGCGTATCGACGCGGTGCGCGCCAAGGCCTGCGCAATCAACGCCAAGTGCTTGCAATTGCGCCGCCGTGCGCCAGCTCAGAAACCCGCCGCACAGCGGATCGCGCGGGGTTTTATGGCGATCAATCAGGAGCGGGGTGGAGCCTGCGCGCACGAGCATTATCGCCGCAGCGCAGCCTGCTGGCCCCGCGCCGAGGATCAGCGGATCGGCACTCATCTGAGGCATGAGACGCACAGCCGGAAGGGGAAATGCCGCGCGATCTGCGCGCGGGCAACGCCTGCCTCAGCCAGCAGCGCCCGCCACTCATCGGGGCGAAAACTGCGCGCGATCGAGGTCTGCCCATCCTGCCGCACGATGGTATGCCAGCCCATCAGCCGCGCCAACACCGGATAGCCCAGATAGCTGAAAGCATGGCGGTGGAGATCGTTGACGAACCAGCCCTGCCGCGCCTCGCTGTCCATGAAGCGCAGGAACGCGATCAATTGCGCATGGCTCATATGGTGCGCAACGAGGCTGGAGACGACAAAGTCGAAGCCTTGCGTGCAGTCCTGATAATCGCCGGTCGTGTAAGTGATCGGCAAATCCGGATCGGTGGCGACGCGCGCGGCGGCCTCGCTTTTGGCATTGAGGTCGACTCCGGTGAGCTGCGCCGCAATGCCGCGCCGCTTTGCCCAAAGCGCGATGGCGCGCAGCATGTCGCCATGGCCATAGCCTACATCGAGCAGCGTGAAGCTCTGGCGTTTCGCGAGGGCGCGATCGAGGAAGCGCAGGGTGGGGCGATGCGCCATGGTCAGGCGGTTGACCTTGGCAAGATCGGCCAGCACCGCGTCATAGACTTCCGGCGGCAGATCGGGATCGTCCATGATCTCCTGCGTGATGCGCCGTTCAGCCAGCATCGTCGGTCCACCCGAAATGTAGCCCCTCGAGCGCCAGCCCCGGCCCGAAAGCAAGCGCGACGCCGCGTTCGGGTTTCATCGGCAGCATCTGTTGCAAAACAAACATCACCGTGGCCGAGGACATATTGCCGAACCGGCGCAAGACCTCGCGCGAGGGGTCAAGCTTGCTGGCCGACAAGCCAAGCCCGCGTTTCACCGCATCGAGCACCGAGCGTCCGCCCGGATGCACTGCCCAGCCAGCGATGTCGCGCGTGGGCCTCCCCCCGGTAATGCGCTGCGTCAGCCCGGCATCGCCCAGAGCATCGCCAAAGCGGGCGGGCACCGCGCCCGAAAGATGCATGGCAAAACCGGTGTCGGTGATATTCCAGGTGATCAGTTCTTCGCTCTCGTCGAGTGTCGCTGACAGCCCTGCCCCAAGCGCGAGGCCTTCGCCTTCGCCCGATACCAGCGCTGCTGCTGCTCCATCGGCAAACTGGCTCATGGCAAGCAGCGCCTCGATATTGCCGGTACGCTGCATGTGCAGAGTGCACAGCTCCACCGCGATCACCAACACGCGGGCTTGCGGCACCGAGCGCACCAGATGCGCTGCAGTGCGCAAGGCGGTGATCCCGGCATAGCAGCCCATGAAGCCGATGACACTGCGCTCGACCGTGGAGGCAAGGCCGATGCGGCGCGCGATGACCTGATCAAGGCCGGGGGCCATGAAGCCGGTGCAGCTTGCCAGCACGAGATGCGTAACGCCCGAGATGTCGGGCAGCTTTGCTATGGCCTTGAGCGCCAGTTCGGGCGCAGCTTCGCTGTAGCGCAGCATGCGCTCCGCCGTGCCGGGCGGCTCGCTCGCATTGTAGAAGGAACCCGGCGCCAATTGCCCTTCCTCGGGCGTGAGCACTGACCAGCGATGCTCGATTCCGCCGCGCGCCACCATGCGCGCGAAGGCCGCGCGCTGGCGCTTGTCGGTGAGCTGCTCCTCGGCCCAGACCGAGTAATGCGCATGAACATCAAGATCGGGGATACTGGTCGCGATCGCCGAGATGCGCGGGATGGCGGGGGCCATCAGCCGCGCCGCCAGAGCGATGAGAGGATGCTAATTATGCTTGCCAAGTCTTTCACAGGCCTCGCGATATTCGCTTATGAGGTCCGCTGCAATGTCACTTGTAGGCCGTACTGCCTTCGTCCCGCCAACGCCGTGACCGGCAGACCAGACCGTTTTCCACGCCTTCGCCTCGTCCGACAGCGACATTGCGCCATGCTGGTCGGGCAGGCTGGCGGCTTCTAGGCTGGGGGTAAGGAAATTGGCATTCACGCCAGAAACCTTGTCCGTGTAGGTGATGTCCTTCGCTGCGCAGTCGACCATCATCGCCTTCTGCGCCTCGGGCGCCATGCTCTCCTGTGCCGCGATGAAATGCGATCCGAAATAGGCGAAATCTGCCGACATGGCCTGCGCAGCGGCAATATGCCCGCCATGGCTCATCGCGCCCGAGAGGATGATCGCGCCATCGAATACTTCGCGGATCTCGGAAACGAGCGCGAAGGGGCTGATCAGGCCCGCATGCCCGCCAGCGCCGGCGGCCACGGCAATGATGCCATCGACCCCGGCGTCAGCGGCTTTCTCGGCATGGCGGCGCGAAATGACATCGTGGAACACCAGCCCGCCATAGGAATGCACAGCATCGACCAGATCGCTTACCGCGCCGAGCGAGGTGATGACGAAAGGCACCTTGTGCTTCACCACCAGTTCCAGATCGCCAGCCAAGCGCGGATTGGTCTTGTGGACGATCAGATTGACGCCAAACGGCGCATCGTCGGGCGCGAGGCGGCCCTCGATCTCGTCAAGCCACGCCTCGAAACCCTCGCTCGTGCGCTGATTGAGCGCGGGGAATGAGCCGGCAAGCCCCGCCTTGCAGCTTTCGACTACAAGATCGGGCCCTGATACCAGGAACATCGGCGCGACAATGGCCGGAGCCTTCAGGCGCGCACGAAAGGCCTCGAGCTGCGGGCTCAAAACGCCTCCGCCGGCAGATCCATCATGCTTGCCTTGCCCGAAGTGATCGCCATGAACTGCGCGGTCGCGACCGGCAGGAGCCGGTCGAAGAAGAACTGCGCGGTAATCAGCTTGTTCTTGTAGAACGCGGCTTCATCGGTGCCTTCTTCGAGCTTGGCGTGGGCCAGCTGCGCGGCCTTGGCAAAGGTATAGCCGATGGCCACAAAACCCAGTAGGCGCAGATAATCAGACGCTGCGGCCGCTGCCTCCTCGGGATCCTTGAGCCCCTTTTGCGCAATGTGCCCGGTCGAGAGTTGCAGCGCGCCAAAGCTCTGCTGCAATCCGCCGACCAGCTTGCCGATCTTGGGATCGGCGGCGTTTTCCTCGATGAAATTGGACACCGGGTGGAAGAAGGCGCGCAAGTTGCGGCCCATGCGGTGCGGCAATTTGCGCCCCACGAGGTCCAATGCCTGAATGCCGTTTGTGCCCTCGTAGATCTGGGCAATACGGGCATCGCGCGCGAATTGTTCGACGCCGGTTTCCTGAATGTAGCCATGCCCGCCATAGACCTGGATACCCAGATGCGCGGCCTCGTGGCCAAGATCGGTAAACAGCGCTTTCACCACCGGCGTCATCAGCGCGACGAAATCGGCGGCGCGTTCTCGCGCCTCGGGCTCCTTGGCGGCATGGCTGGCATCGAGCGCGCGCGCAACCCATGCACTCAGAGCGCGGCTGCCCTCGTTATAGGCGCGCATCGTCATCAGCATGCGGCGCACATCGGGATGCACGATGATCGGATCGGCGGCGGCTTCGGGGTTCTTCACGCCTGAAAGCGAGCGGCCCTGAATGCGGTCCTTGGCATAATAGACCGCCGACTGGTAAGCGATCTCGCCAACGCCAAGCCCTTGAATGCCGACCGCAACGCGCTCGGTATTCATCATCAGGAACATTGCCTCGAGCCCCTTGTTCGGCCGGCCCACGAGCCAGCCTGTGGAGTTCTCGAAGCTCATCTGGCACGTGGCCGATGCCTTGAGGCCCATCTTGTGCTCGATTGCGGTGCACGCGACATTGTTGAAATCGCCCAGCGAACCATCCTCATGCGGCAGATATTTGGGCACGAGAAACAGCGAGATACCCTTCACGCCCTCGGGCGCATCGGGCAGGCGGGCGAGCACCAGATGGACGATATTGTCCGCCAGATCATGATCGCCCGCTGAAATGAAGATCTTGTTGCCCGTGACAAGAAAACTGCCATCCTCCTGCGGCACCGCCTTGGTGCGCAGCATGCCCAGATCCGTTCCGCAATGCGCTTCTGTCAGGCACATCGTGCCCGACCATTCGCCGCTGGCCATGCGGGGAAGGTAGAATTCCTTCAAATCTTCCGTGCCGTAGCCTTCGAGCGCAATGATCGCGCCATTGGTGAGGCCGGGATAAAGGCCGAAGGAAAGATTGGCCGAACAGCTCATTTCCTCGACCATCTTGGCCAGCACATGCGGCGCGCCTTGGCCGCCCCATTTGGGATCGACCGCAAGACCTACCCAGCCTGCTTCGCAAAACTGCTTGTAAGCCTCCTGAAAGCCCTTGGGCGTGCGCACGACGCCGTTTTCGAGGCGGCAGCCTTCCTGATCGCCCGGCCAGTTGATTGGCAGCAGCACATCGCGCGCCAGCTTGTTGGCTTCTTCGAGAATGGCGACCATCGTATCGGCATCGAAATCCTCAAAGCCTTCGATATCGCCGAAACCGTCATCATTATGCAGCTCTTCAAGATTGAAGCGCATGTCGCGGATGGGGGCCTCATAGACTTGCATGGCGGTCTCTCCTCAGGTGATCAGTTTCGCAGCGGCTTGCCGGTCTCGAGCATATGTTCGACCCGGGCCTGCGATTTGGGGTTGCGGGCGAGCCGCATGAAGCCGGTAACTTCAAGTTCGAGCATCTGGTCTTCGCTGACCGTCTCGGTTATATCGGTATTGCCGCCGGTCAGCACAATGGCCAGCTCTTCGGCAACGGTTTCGTCGTGCGGGGTGGCGAGACCCTGCTTGCGGAAGCTGTCGACCGCCAGCTTGAGCGCCGCGCGGCCAGTTGCGCCCGGAAGGCGGAATTCGGGCTTTTCGGGAGGCGTGTATCCCTCGACCAGCGAGAGCGCATGCTCCTTGGCATCGTGCAGCAAGCGGTCGCGGTTCATGGTGATCCGGTCATGCGGGCGCAGGAAGCCCAGATCGCGCGCCTCGGCCGCCGATTTGGCAACCGTGGCAGTCGAAATCAGCTCGAAGCTTTTGGAAACTGCTGGCATCGGGCCATTGGGATGGCGCGGATTGTTCTGCCACCGGTCGATGAGCTCGCTGCATCCGCCCCAGCCCGGAATGATGCCGACGCCGGTTTCAACAAGCCCGATATAGCTCTCGGCATGTGCCTGCACGGCATCGGAAGCGAGTACCACTTCGCAGCCCCCGCCAAGCGCAAGGCCCGAGGGCGCGGCGACGACGGGGAAGGGCGCGTATTTCAGCGCCTTGTAAGCCTTCTGGCCTTGGCGGATCAGCTTCTCGACTTCGCTCCATGCCGCAATGTTCATCGCGAAAATGGCAAGGCCCAGATTGGCGCCAGCGGAGAAATTGCTGCCCTCGTTGTAGATGACCAAAGCCTTGTAATCCTGTGCGATCATAGGGATCGCCTTCTGGATCAGCTTCATCACTTCGACATCGAGCGAATTCATCTTCCCGGTGAATTCAAGGCAGGCAACGCCGTCGCCTGCATCCCACAGGGCAGCAGAGCCATTGCGCATGATCGGCTCGGAATTGAGCTTGATATCTTCGAGCAGCAGCACGCCTTCGGCGCGGGCGATATCGTGATACTGGCCATCGGTGCCGAAGAACTGGCGCTTGCCGTTTTCGATACGGTAGAATGTGCCATCGCCGACCGACCGGAGCAGTTCAGGCACGGCAATGCCGCTCTGTTCAAGCCGGGCAACCAGCTTGGCCGCGCCGATCTTGTCGATCATCTCGAACGGGCCCATTTTCCAATTGTAGCCCAGCTTCATCGCATCATCGACGCCGATGATCGTCTTCGTCGCCTCGGGCACGATCATTGCCGAATAGGCAAGGGTGGGGCCAAGCACGGCCCAGGCATATTCGCCGACAATGCCAGGAGTGGAAATCAGATCGCCCAGATCGCCGCGGGCCGCGCCGCCACTGATAGAGACTGGCCGCGCGGCATGCGCATATTCGCCCGATTTGAGGTTGAGCGCTTCCTTGACCTTGCCGCCGCCCTCGGTGTTCATCCGATAGAAGCCGCCTTTGCCCTTGCGCCCGGTATAACCCTCGGAAATCAGCTTCTCGATCACCGGCTCGGAGCGGGCAATCGCCTGAAACGGATCGTCTTTGGGCAGAGTGGAAGTCAGGCTTTTTTGCAGGTAGGGCATGAGATCAAGGCCGATCAGATCGACCAGACCGAATACGCCTGTCTTGGGAATACCCATCGGCTTGCCGCCAATGGCATCGGCATCCTCGACCGAAATGCCCATATCGACTGCCGCATTCACGGCCGCCTGAATCCAGTACGTGCCGATACGGTTGGCGATGAAGCCGGGCGAATCTTCTGCCGTGACGGGCGTCTTGCCAAGCTGGCGGTCGATGAAATCGGTGACGCGCGCGACGGTGGCCGGGTCGCTGTGCGGGCCGCTCACAATCTCGATCAGTCTCATGTACCGCGGCGGATTGAAGAAATGGGTGATCAGGAAATCCTTGCGGAACTGATCGGAACGGCCATCGGTCAGCTGTTCCAGCGGAATGGTCGACGTGTTCGAGCTGACTGCGGTGCCGGGGGTGCGGACCTTCTCGAGCTTGGCGTAGAGATCCTGCTTGATATCGAGCCGCTCGATGATCGCCTCGACAACCCAGTCACAATCCGCGACCTTGCCCAGATCATCCTCGATATTGCCGGTTTCGACGAGCGAGGCCGCGCGCTTGTTCATGAACGGCGCAGGATTGGTCTTGAGCATCTTGGCAACCGCGCCTTCGGCCACCGCATTGCGGTTGCCCTCGTCACGGACAATGTCGAGCAGCAGCACCGGGATCCCGGCATTGGCGACCTGCGCGGCAATGCCTGCGCCCATCGTGCCCGCGCCGATTACGCAAACTTTCTTGATGGTGTCAGACATTTACACAGCCTCCAGAATCGTGGCAATTCCCTGACCGCCGCCGATGCACTGGGTGGCGAGAGCATACTTCTTGCCTTCGCGCTGGAGCAAGGAAGCCGCCTTTCCGACAATGCGTGCGCCTGTTGCGCCGAGCGGATGACCAATGGCAATCGCGCCGCCATCCAGATTGATCTTCTCCTCGGGAATGCCGAGATCGGCAATACAGGCCAAGGACTGGCTGGCAAAAGCTTCGTTCAGCTCGACGATATCGATATCCTCGATGGTGAGGCCCGCGCGCTTGAGCGCTTTCCTCGTCGCTTCGACAGGGCCAATGCCCATGATTTCAGGAGCGCAGCCCGAAATGGCCATGCTCTTGATCTTGGCGAGCACCTTGAGGCCGTTCTTCGCGGCATAATCCGCGCTGCACACGAGCACGGCGGCCGCGCCATCGGTGAGCGGGGAGGCGGTGCCTGCGGTGACGGTTCCGTTCTGGTCGAATGCGGGCTTGAGGCCCGCGAGCGCCTCGGCAGTCGTATCAGGCCGGGGCGTGCCGTCGGTGTCGATCTTGCCGAAAGGCACGATTTCATCCTTGAAGGCGTCCTTGGCCATCGCAGCGCCCGCTTTCTGCTGGCTCTTCACGGCAAATTCTTCCTGCGATGCGCGGTCGGTCTCGTATTTCTTCGCCAGATTCTCGGCAGTGTCGCCCATGCCGATATAGGCGGCGCTCGTCTTGGCGAGCTGCGGATGTGGCATCGGATTGAAACCGGTCATCGGCACGCGGCTCATCGCCTCGACGCCTGCGGCAATGAACACTTCGCCCGCGCCCATGGCAATCTGGCCGGCGGCGTAATGGATCGCGCTCATGCTCGATCCGCAAAAGCGGTTCATCGTGATCCCGCCGATCGACTGCGGTAACCCGGCAAGAAGCACAGTGAGGCGAGCAATGTTGAAACCCTGTTCCCCTTCGGGAAAGGCGCAGCCCATCACCAGGTCTTCAATGTCTTCAACCTTCACACCGGTGCGCTCGATAAGGCCGCGAACGGTGCTGGCTGCGAGATCATCCGGGCGGGCCTTGGCAAGTGCGCCGCGATAGGCCGGATGAAAGGGTGAACGGACATAGCCCGCAATGACGACATCACTCATGTCTAATCGTGCCTCTCTCTTTATCGATCTGCGCAATTGACCTTTTGCGCTGAACAGTTACGATAGCGTACATGCCTTCACGTATACGTCAAGGCAAGCGAAATCAAGATGGGAAGACACCAACAATGACCCATCCAACGGTGAAAGGATAGAGGATGAGCACTTCGGGGGTCGCGTCCCGCCCGCTTGATACGAGCCGCATTCTGGATGCCGAGGGTAACATGCGCCCCAGGTTGCTGACAGAGCCATTTGATTATGCCGTCTCCACCTGGCCGGATCGAATCGCCATCGACTTTCTGGGCGGTGAATGGACTTATGGCGAGATCGGTGCGCTGGTTGCTCACGTGGCGGCAGGATTGCAGTCGGCCGGATTGCAGCAAGGCGACCGGTTCGGCCTGTGTCTGCCCAACACGCCCTATTCGGTGATCATGTATTACGCGGTGCTGCGTGCAGGCGGCGTGGTGGTCAATCTGAACCCGCTCTATTCAGCGAGCGAGGTCGAATTCCTCATCGCCGATTCGGGTGCCAAGATGATCGCGGTGCCGGATCTGGCGATAATCCATGACAAGGTTGTCGAAGCCTGGGGCAAGAGCGAGGTCGAGGCCATTGTCATGTGCCCGATGGCCGATGTGCTGCCGTTCTGGAAGTCGGTCGGCTTGCGCACGCTGAAGCGGTCCGCGCTGGCGAAGCGCGAGGCTGGCGTTCGCTATATCGATTATCAGGCGCTTGTCGCGGACAGCACGCCGCTGGTGCCGCCTGCGCTCGATCCGCATGATGTGGCGGTGCTGCAATATACCGGCGGGACCACTGGCCGGCCCAAGGGCGCAATGCTGACCCACGCCAATCTCGCCGCCAACGCCGCGCAAATGGTGCTCCATGTGGGCGAGGAGCGCGATATGCAGGAGCGCACTCTGGGCGTGCTCCCGCTGTTCCATGTCTTTGCGCTGACTTGTGTGATGAATTTCGGGATCGAAACTGGCGCCGAACTCGTGCTGTTGCCGCGTTTCGAGATGGATGAAGTGCTCAAGACCGTTAAGCGTAAACCTCCGACGCAAATCTTCGGCGTGCCCACGATCTACAATGCCATCGGCAATCTGCCCGATGACAAGGTGCCCGATCTGTCCGCCGTGCGCACCAGCATTTCGGGCGGCGCGCCTCTGCCGCTCGATGTCCGCAAACGCTATGAGGAGCGCACCGGTTCGCCCGTGTCGGAAGGTTATGGCCTCACCGAGGCTTCCCCGATTATCACCTGCAACCCGCTGCTCGGGCGCACGCCGGTCAAGGACAATTCCTGCGGCCCGGCTTTCCCGCACACCGTCATCGAGCTGCGCGATCCCGAAACCGGCGCCATCGTGACCGGCGTGGGCGTACGCGGTGAAGTCTGCGCGCGTCCACACCAAGCGCCAGGGCGTGCTCGTCTTCG
>DAIQNS010000059.1:0-2115 GCA_036788315.1 Alteraurantiacibacter sp.
CGACAAGCACATCGAGGTGATCGTTCGCCAGATGCTGCAGAAGGTCGAGATCACCAATGGCGGCGATACCACGCTGTTGCCGGGCGAGCAGGTCGATCTTGAGGAAATGCTCGAGATCAACGCCAAGCTGGGCCGGAACAAGAAGCCAGCCGAAGGCACGCCGGTGCTTCTGGGCATCACCAAGGCGAGCTTGCAGACACGCTCGTTCATCTCTGCGGCATCGTTCCAGGAGACAACGCGCGTGCTGACGCAGGCGGCGGTCGAGGGCAAGAAGGACACGCTGATTGGTCTCAAGGAGAACGTGATCGTGGGCCGTCTGATCCCGGCCGGGACCGGCGCGGGCATGAACCGCATCCGCGTGGCGGCCAACAGCCGCGATGCTGCGATCCGGGCGCAATACAAGAAGGCACAGGATGCGATCGTTGCGGCCGAAGCCGCGGCAAAGCCTGCGCCTGCTGCTGCGGAGCCGGAAGTACAGGCCGATACAGTGCCGAGCGAAGAAGCGATGAAGGCGGCGATGGGCGGCGGCGATTCGGCCGAGAGCTGAGCGCTGGCCCGATACCAACGTAAGTCATTCTGACACCAGAAGGCCCCGCCGGAGCGATCCGGCGGGGCTTTTTGTTGCGCCAGAGCCGGAACACAAAAACGCTATTGCGAAGCACTCGCATTAGAGGCATGATGCGGTGCATGAGCAAACCCGTCAAAGCTTCGTCTGTCTGGCTGCGCCGCCTGCAAACGCCCGCCCGGATCGACAACCAGAGCCAGGCCGCCGCCGGGTTCATTTATGCCTTGCGCCTGCTTGCCGTGTATCACGCGGCGGGGCGCGATCCGGCAGCCGAGCTTGCCGTGCGCATGGAAAGCATGACAGCAGCGCTCTGCACGATCGAACTGAGCCACATGCTCTTGCACGCCTGGCCTGAACCGGTCACGGTCAACCGGTACTGCTGCAAGCTGCTCAGCCACGATGAAGCCACCATCGCGCTGATGCTCAATGCCGCAGCAGAGCGGGACAAAGAAGCATTCGAGCGCGCGCTGACCGGTCTTGTCCGGCGCGAACGCATCGCCCGACTTTGGGATCGCACGGTCATGCTGATGGGCGCGCAGAGCACTCTTGCATGGTGTCCGGGCAGCGATCGCTCTGAGCGAAATTGAGCGATTGCGCTCGAATAATCAGCTTGTATATTCGCGGCAATAACGGACCGAGCGCTGCGCGTTGAAGAACGCTTCGCGAGGGAGAGAAGAGGGACCGCTTTGCCAAGCTCGGGTTTTCTGAAATATGCCATTCTGGGCATGTGTTCGCTGCTGTTCGTGGGCTGTGCCGCCTATGGCGATGCACAGGCCAGCACACAGGCCAGCGCACAGGCCAGCGCTCAGGCCAGCGCGCAGGCCCAACCCGATTACGCCTCGCAATGGGCAGGCTACGGTCCGGAGCAAATGGCCAAGGGCCGCGAAATCTACCTCGCCGCGTGCGTTTCGTGCCATGGGCGCAATCTTGAAGGCGCAACGGGTTTCCGCCTCTCGGATACGCAATGGGTACATGGCTCCTCTTTTGCAGAGGTTTCCCGCAGCATTCTCAAGGGCTTCCCCGAAAAGGGCATGCCGGGTCTCGAAGGCGTCTATCCGCAAGAGGAGATCGACGCGCTTACCGCTTATATCCTCTCGCAGCAGGGCGGCTGGCTGAACCATGAATATGCCATCTGGGCCGTGCCCGACGGGGTGGAGGAATTTGATCCGGCCTGGCTCGATGAAGAACCCGTCGATCAGGGTTCGATGGCGCAGCCCATCCCGACTTTCGTGAAGCCCGAGATTTCCGCCTATGCCATGCGGGTTTCGGGAGACGTGCTGATCCCGCAGGGCGAGCCGGCTTTCATCTTTGTTCAAGGCGCGCGGCTTCCCCTGACAGTCGAACTGAACGGGGAGGAGCTGCCGCGCGCGGGCAATATCGGCGGCCTTCTCTATGCCGTCCCCTCGGGGCAGCATCATCTGTCGCTGACCTATACCACGGTCGGCAGTAATCCCCGGCACAAGGGCGCGCCGCTGCTTGTGTTCGTGACCGGCGAGGGCGCCAAGGTGCGCAAACTTGCCTTGACGATGGGCGCCCAGCGCTTGCTTGAG
>DAIQNS010000059.1:2125-10867 GCA_036788315.1 Alteraurantiacibacter sp.
CATGACAAACAACGTCATGAATAACGCCACGCTGGTCATCACTTGGCTGGGCGGCAATTGCTGGGCGCCCAGCGCTTGCTCGAGGAAACCTCGATCCGGATTCTCGCCACCGAAAGGCCGCTGGTAATCCGCAGGCGCACCGTCGATCTTCCGCCCAAATCCATTTCGGTGGGCTTCCCTGACCAGTACAATTACGCTTTCAATCCGGTGAGCTGCGCCATTGTCGCGGTTTGGCAGGGCGAGTTCATCGACATCGGGCCAAATGCCATCGACCGGGGCACGTTCGGCGCGATCCCGCTCGGCGATATGCGGTTCAAGGCGCCAGCGATGATCAGCCTTGGCGCGGCGCCCGGTGCTTCGTGCAACTATGACCGGATGGTCAGGGAAACGCCCGATGCGCCGCCGCGCTTCCATTTCCGGCGTGCAGGGATATCCTATACGCTGAGCGGCGAAGTGGGGCTTGGCGGCCTCGAACTCGAACTGCGCCGCGACGAGGCGCAGAACATCGCAGTCCCCGTGACCGTGCCCGATGGCCTTGCCGGGATCAGCCTCGACCAGTCGGCGCCCGATATTGCCCGGATCGTCATCGAATGAGCCAGAACAGGATGCCATCCGCCATGTCCCGAGGGTTTCTCGCCGCGCTATGCCTTGCGGCTCTTGCGCTCCCCGCCATTCCGCAAGCTGCAGCGGCGCAGCAGGTGCCTTCCGGGACGTACATTCCCGATGGCTATGCAATTGTCACTGTGCCCACGCCCGAGGGCGTTGACTGGGCCGCGACCGGACTTGATGTGAATGCAGCGGGCGATATCGCGGTTGCGACGCGCTATGGCGATGTGTGGATCCTTCCGGCGGACAAGGCCGACGATGATATTGCCGCCGCCGATTGGCAGCTTTTCGCCGAGGGCCTGAATGAGCCGACGGGTCTGCTTTACGACGCCGATGGCACGATCCTTGTTGCGCAAAAGCCTGAACTCACCCGTCTCCTCGATACCAATGGCGACGGGCAGGCCGATGAATATGTGGCGGTTTCCGCAGGGTGGGAATTTCACGACAATTATCACGAATACAATTTCGGCCCGGTGCGCGATGCCAAGGGCAATCTGTACGGCACGCTCAACACCTCGCACAATGATCCTGACGGCTTCGCCAAGAACGGGCAGGGCATGCGCAGCGGCGGCGGCTATCGCGGCTGGGCCTACAAGGTGACCCCCGAGGGCGAGTTCATCCCCTTCGCTTCGGGGCTGCGCTCTCCGGCGGGGCTTGGCATGGGCCCGGACGGGCGCATGTTCTATACCGACAATCAGGGCGACTGGGTGGAAACCTCGCCCATCTTCGTGCTGCGCGAAGGCGCGTTTTACGGCCATCCGTCGAGCCTGCGCGACCATCCCGATTTCACCATCGACAAGATCAACGCCATGAGCGTGGCAGAGCTGCTCGCCATGCGCGAATTGCCCGCGGTCTGGGTGCCTCACCGCGAAGTGGGGAATTCCCCCGGCAATCCCGACTGGGATGAGACAGGCGGCAAATTCGGCCCCTTTGCGGGCCAGATGTTCATCGGCGATCAGACCCAGTCGAACATTTTTCGCGCGCTCATCGAAGAGGTGGACGGCGTGACGCAGGGCGCGGTCATCAATTTCGCCAACAATTTCCAGAGCGGCAATATCCGCAATGTGTTCGATCACAAGGGCCGCTTGTGGGTGGGGCAGACGCAGCGCGGCTGGGGCGCCACCGGAGGCGAGCCTTACGGGCTGCAAATCCTCCAGTGGGACGGGCAGACCATGCCGTTCGAGCTGCATGATATCAGCATCGCCAGGGGCGGCTTTGTCATCACTTTCACCCAAGCTGTCGCGCATTCATCGCGCGATGGCGCATTTTCTGCAGCGCAGTGGAACTACGAATACGGCCCGCGCTACGGATCGCTCAAGCACAACGAGGCTGAGGTCAGCGTAACCGATGCCGTCTGGTCAGCGGACGGGCGCAGCGTTACACTCGCCATGCCGCTCGAGCCGGGCAAGGTGGTGGCCATCGATTTTGCCAAGCTGCGCGATGAAGCGGGCCGCGCGCCATCGACGGGCAAGGTCTTCTACACCGTCAATCGCCTGCGCGAGTAAGCCTTAATCGCGCGCGCCGGGTTCGAGTTGGGGCACCATTTGGGCGGGCGGCAGATCAAGCTTGCGCACCCAGATATTGCGGAACGCCACAAGCTGCCCGTGATCCTGGATAAGCAGCGGGGCGGCAGCTTCATGTGCACTGTAGCGGGGTAGCGCGCGGTGAGCGGTCGCGCCCTGAAAGGCGGTGCGGTGCTGCACCAGCACGCCGTTATGGAACACGGTGACAAAGGCGGGGCTGAGCAGCGCGCCATCGCCTGTAAAGCGCGGCGCTTCGAACACGATATCGTAGGATTGCCATTCGCGCGGCGCCGCCGAGGCGTTCACCAGCGGCGGCATCTGGCCATATAGCGCGGCTGCCTGACCGTCGGGGTAGACCGGATTATCCGCCGAATCGAGGATTTGCACTTCATACCGGCCCATGAAGAACAGCCCGCTGTTGCCGCGTTGCTGCCCGTCGCCTTCGGCCGGATCGGGCGCACTGAATTCGACATGCAGCTGGATATCGCCAAAGGCTTCGCGCGTGCGGATCGCGCCGCTGCCATTGGTGCGCATCGTGCCTTGCGCGAGCGTCCAGCCAGCCGTCCCGCCATCAGCCGCGACAAAGGCATCAAGATTGGTGCCATCGAAGAGCACAATTGCATCGCCGGGCGGCTTCGTGGTGACGGCTGCGGTTTGCCCGACGATTTCGGGCTGGGGCCGCTCGGGATCGTGCACGTGCCAGTCTGTGCCCGGCACAAGCGGCGTATCGGTATAGCCCGGGATAGCAGCGACAGGCTCCTGCGCCAGCGCGGGTGCTGCAAGGCCAAGGCCTAAGCCAAGCGCGAGCATAAGTGCCTTGTTCATCGCCATTTCGCTTCCTCTGATGCCTCACTCCTTCATGCCCCAGCAATCTGCGACAAGCCAGAAAGACCGCATCTGCCGCTTGCGATCGGGCTGATATTGTTACACATGCTGCGCGCTTTTGTTTGGGATTGAGTACTGATGATCAAGCCTGTGACTTTCCTTGTTCCCGCACTTGCCGCCATGGCCGCGCTGTCGGCCTTTGCAATCCCCGATCAGACCAATGCCGCCGCGCCGCCCAAGGCTCCGGCGGCCTTTGCCTCGCGCTGGAAGCGCCCGACGATCTGTTCAGGCTTTGGCTACAGCCCCGCCATGCGCGGCTCGGGCAAGGTCTGGACCGCAGCCGAGCTTGACGCGTTTCTTGCCAATCCCACCGGCACAATTCCGGGCACGCGTATGGTCCTGCCGGTGCGCAATGCGGCGCAGCGCCGCGCAATTATCGATTATCTCGCCACGCTGTGATGCAGCGGAGCGGTCTGGCCTTGTTGCTGCTGCTGCTGCTGCCGCTCGCCTGTACGCAAGAGCCGCGCGTTCCAGATCAGGAGCCAGTGGTGCTCGCCACCGATGATTTGCCGCAGGTTCAGCAATTGCTGCCACCGGGCGAATACCGCGTGGCAGGCGCTGACGGGGCGGAAGTCGATCTTGGTCACGCCATCACCGTGTCGGTAAGTGAGGATACCATAGCTGTTACCTCGCAATGCGTTACGCCGCGCTGGAAATATACCTATGAGGCAGGAAGGCTGGCAACCAAGCCGATCATCGTTGCCATGTGCGACCGCGGCCGCGAACCTGCCGAAGTCGCAGTGGAGGCGGTGTTCGATCAGCCCGAGGTGGTGCTGCGCACACCGGAAAACGGCATTCACATATCGGGCGGCGGGCATGAATTGACGCTGTTCTCGCAGTAAAGCCCTCTCGCTTTGCCAGCGCTGCTGCGCTACCCGGCTCAGCCATGAAGATCATTACACGCTTTGCCCCTTCGCCCACGGGCCGCCTGCATGTCGGCAATCTGCGCACTGCGCTGCACAACTGGATGCTGGCGCGCAAAACCGGCGGCATTTTCATGCTGCGTATCGACGATACCGATGCCGAGCGCAGCCGTGAGGAGTTCGCCATGGCGATCCGCGAGGATCTCACCTGGCTGGGCCTGATGCCCGACGGCGAGGAGCGCCAGTCGGCGCGTCTGGAGCATTACGAAGCGGCATTCGCAAAGCTGCGCGCAGCGGGCCGCGTCTATCCCGCTTTCGAAACCGCGCAGGAACTTGATCTGAAGCGCAAGATCCAGCTCGGCCGTGGCCTGCCGCCGATCTACGACCGCGCCGCACTGTCGCTAAGCGAGGATGAGAGCGCGGCGAAGGAGGCGGCAGGGCTCGCGCCGCACTGGCGCTTCAAGCTTGATCATGAGACCCCGATCATGTGGGACGATGGCGTGCGCGGGGCGCAGAAATTCGATCCCGCGCTGCTGTCTGATCCGGTGGTCCGGCGCGCGGACGGTTCATGGCTCTATATGCTGCCAAGCGCGATCGACGATGTTGCCATGTGCATTACCGATGTGCTGCGCGGCGAGGATCATGTTTCCAATACCGCGGTGCAGCTGCAGATGTTCGAGGCACTGGGTGCTGCCCCGCCGCGCTTTGCGCATGAGGCCTTGCTGGTGGGGAGCGAGGGCAAGCTGTCCAAGCGGCTGGGTTCGCTGGGCTGCGATGCCTTTCGTGAGCGCGGCGTGGAGCCGCAGGCTCTGGTCGCCCTGCTGGCGCGGCTGGGCACGGCGCTGCCGGTCGAGCCGATTGCCGAGCGCGCGCGGTTGGTCGAGACTTTCGATCTGGCGACTTTCGGCCGCGCGCCCGCGCGCTTCGACGAGGCCGAACTCGCCCGCGTGAACACTGCCATCGTGCACCAGCTCGATTATGCCGAGGTGGCGGACCGCCTGCCGGGCGCAATGGACGAGGCGGCCTGGTTGGCAATTCGCCCCAATCTGGAAACGCTCGGCGATGCGGCGGACTGGTGGAGCATTGTGACAGGGCCGGTCGAGACGCCGTCATTGGAGGCAGAGGACTGCGCCTTCCTCGAAGCTGCGGCCGACGCGCTGGTCTGGAGCGAAACGCCGTGGCAGGATCTGACCATGGCGCTCAAGGCGAGCACGGGGCGCAAGGGCAAGGCGCTGTTCCTGCCGCTGCGCCGCGCGCTGACCGGGCGCGATCACGGGCCCGACATGGCCGCATTGCTGCCGCTGATCGGCGAGGCCGAAGCGCGCGCGCGCCTGAAAAGCGCCGCCGCGCAGTAGCATTTCCTGCCGAAAACGCTTGGCATTCGCGGCAGCGCGTCTATAGCCCGCTATGTTATATTGTCTCATAAATCCGAAAGAGCATTGATGATCCCCCCAGTCGCAAAAACCGCCTTGTTTTCCGTGTCCCTGATTGCCCTTGCCACTTCCGCGCCTGCACTTGCGCAGAGCCGTCAGGCCGAGCCGCATCGCGAGAGCGCGCGCCCGGACATTATCGTCTCAGCTGGCGGCATCGAACGGCTTGATCTGCTCGCCGGGGCCACGGTGCCTGCAAATGAGGAAATCGACCGCAATTTCGATGGCCAGATCGGCGAAGTGCTCGAAAAGCTCGCCGGCGTTTCCGCCACCGGCTTTGCGCCCGGTGCCTCGCGCCCCATCCTGCGCGGCTTCGATGGCGAGCGCGTGCGCATTCTGGTTGACGGGATCGGCACGATCGATGCCTCGAACACCTCGGCCGATCACGCCGTCACCATCGACCCACTGACCGCCGAAAGCATCGAAGTGCTGCGCGGCCCGGCGGTTCTGCTCTACGGCTCTTCGGCCATCGGCGGCGCGGTCAATGTGATTGACCGGCGCATTCCGCACTCCAAGCCCGAGGGCGGGGTGCGTTTCGACGGGATCGCTGCGGTCGATACCGCTTACGATCTGCGCACGGTAGGCGGTTCGCTCGATGTGGCGCTCACCAATGAACTTGTCTGGCATATCGACGGACGCCTCTCGGAAACCGAGGATCTGGATATTCCCGGCTTTGCCCTTTCCGACGATTTGCGCGCCGATCTTCTCGCCGATGCCGAGGAAGAGGAAGAGGAAGGCGAGTTCGAGGAAGCCGAAGAACTGCGCGAAGCGGCCAATGTGAGAGGCTTTGTCCCCTCGACCGCGACGCGCACCCGCTCTGCAGGAACGGGCTTTGCCTATCTCGGCAACGGCTTCAACTTCGGCGCATCGATCGGCTATTACGATACGCTCTATGGTCTGCCCACTTTGCCGGGCGCGCATCATCACCATGAGGAAGAGGGTGAGCACGGCGAAGAAGACCATGACGAGGATCATGACGACGACCATGGCGAGGAAGAAGGCGAGGAGGTCATCTCGATCGACCTTGAGCAGATCCGCGCCGATTTCCGCCTTGCCGCCAGCCTTGGCGATGGCTTCTTCGGCGAGGCGGTAACGCGGCTTGGCTATTCGGATTACACGCATACCGAGCTGGAAGGCGACGAGATCGGCACCGTGTTCGATGTCGAGGGCATCGAAGGCCGCTTCGAACTGATCCAGAACCCGCGCGGATCGGGCGATAATCTGTGGTCCGGTTCGGTCGGCGTGCAGTATTACAAGCGCGATTTCGAAGCGGTGGGAGCGGAAGCTTTCGTCGATCCCAACACGACGCAGCAATTCTCGGTGTTCAGCTTGCAGGAAGTGCGCCGCGGTGCCTTCGAGATCGAACTCGCCGGCCGCTATGAGCGCGCCATGATCGACAATGAGGAAACCGGCATCGAGCGCGACTTTGACCTGCTTTCGGGCGCGCTCGGCCTGTCATGGACCTTTGACGAAGGCATCCGGGCGGGCATCAATCTGTCGCGCGTGGAACGTGCGCCGGGCGCGGAAGAGCTTTACGCCGATGGCCCGCATCTCGCCACGCAGCAGTTTGAGATTGGCGATCCCGACCTTGCCAAGGAAAAGGCTTTCGGCGCAGAAGCTTACGTCAATGCCTCGCTCGGCGCGACGCAGCTTCGCCTGACCGCCTATGGCAGCTGGTTCGACGATTTCATTTATCTGTCGGACACCGGCCTCGAGGAGGATGAACTTCCGGTCTTTGCCTTCCTGCAACAGGATGCCGACTGGCTCGGGTTCGAGGCCGAAGTCTCCACCCCGCTGGCGCAACTGGCGGGCGGCGCGCTTGGCGCTGATCTGCGCGGCTCCTACATCCGCGCCGAACTCGAGGATGGCTCGGCTGTCCCGCGCATTCCGCCCTTGAGTCTGCTCGGCGCGCTCGACTGGCAGAGCGATGCAGTGGACCTTCGCGCCGAAGTCGAATGGTTCGACGACCAGAACCGCGTTGCGTCCTTCGAACCGGCCACCGAAGGATTCACCCATGTGAACCTTTCGGCGGCATGGCGGCCGTTTGGCGATCAGCGGATCACGCTGATGGCGCAGGCGGACAATATCTTTGATGCCGAAGGGCGCCGCCATTCCAGCTTCACCAAGGAATTCGTGCCGCTGGCCGGACGCAATCTGAAGTTCACGATCCGCTCGAAAATCTGATCGTCAGGCGGGTGCGCTTTGCGCATCGCCAGGGCAAACCAGCCATCTGAGAAGCCGTGCAGTTCCTGCTGCTTCTCAGATGGCTCGGACTGGCATACTAGCGGGCCGCAAGCGGCAATTGGAAGCCGTAGTCGTGGCGCGCCAGCGGCTCGGCAGAGCCGGTCTCATAAGTTTCGACCAGCACCTGCCCCCTTTTGCTCACGGTAAACACCCGGAACATCGGCTTGTGGCTGGTTTCGTCGGGGATCTTGGTGCGTTCCAGCCCGGGAATGTGCAGATAATGCACATTATCTATCTCGCGCGAATGCACCACCCGGTCCATGTCCATATGCAGATCGCCGGAGATGACCGCTGCCAGATTGGGCTCTGCCACGATTTCGAGGAAGCGCGGGTTTTCCACGCCCTTGTCGGGAGCCTCCTGATAGACGTCCATCTGCGCGCCATGCACGACGAGGAAAACCGGGCGAGGCGCAGCGGCCCGAACCTGCGCGAGCATCCAATCGATGCTCTCGTCATTGAACTGGCGGCTGAAGTCGGGCGATGCCATCACCAGCGTCACCGGGCCACGCTCGAGGGTGTAGCGGGTCTGGGTGACCTCAGGGTTCCACTGCGCGGCGAACTCCAGATAGCGCGCGACCGTGTCGCCGTGCTCTTCATTGCCCATGATAGGATAGAAGGGCCGGGTCAGCGAAACCAGCGCCGGGGTGACGTTCTCATACTGGATTTCGGTGCCCTTGTGCGCGAGATCGCCCACACCCAGCACGAAATCGATCCGCCCTGCCGCCGCCAGCGCATTCACATCGCGTACCGCCGCTTCCACTCCGGGGAACAGCGCGCAAGGCTTCGGCTCGGCATCGCCCAAGACGGCAAAGCGGATTGCGATATCCTCATGTGCGATAGCCATTGCGGCCTGTTGCGCAAAGGCCGGGCTCACCGCGCTGACCGACTGTGCCGAAGCACAAGCTGCCATTAGCCCGGCTGCGGCCAGCGTGAGGGCAGTGCGGACCGCCCGGATGGATGTTTGCGTTTTCATCACCTTAACTCTCCTGCGCATGAATGCATTCAAGATAGTCGCTATCGGGCTGCTGTGACAAATTGAAGTGCAATCTTGCCAATCACAGCTTGGGCAGTGTGACCCCGCGCTGCCCCATATATTTGCCCGCGCGGTCGGCATAGGTGACTTCGGGCCGTTCGTTGCCCTTAAGGAACAAGAATTGGCACGCGCCTTCATTGGCATAGATCTTGGCTGGC
>DAIQNS010000060.1:0-3145 GCA_036788315.1 Alteraurantiacibacter sp.
CATGTTCGCGCGACGATCCGCACCCGAAATTATCGCCCGCGATCAGGATCGGCGAACCGGAAAATTCCTCGGAATCGAACAGGTTCGCGGGGTCCTTGCGCAAAGCCTCGAAAGCGCCTCTGCCAAGCCCTTCGCGCGTGATCGTCTTGAGCCAATGGCCCGGAATGATCACATCGGTGTCGATGTTCTTGCGGCCGAAGGGAATGGCGCGGCCTTCGACCTTGGCGAGTGCGTCCATCAATCGGTCTCCGGTTTTTCGCCGCCGGGAATGTGCGGCAATTGGGTGGGCTTGTTCGCCTTCTTGCGGCGGTTGTTTGCGAACAGCAGCGCAGCCGCGATCGCAGCAGAGCCAATCGCCGCGCCGGCAATTGTCGCTTTGCCGCCGGGGATGTTCTTGGAGAGCTTTTTCTTCGTCATGTACATCCAATGCGCATTTACTTGGTCAGTTTCAATGCCCCATCAAAATATCCGCGCCCGCTCAGACCAGTTCGCGCACATCGCTCAGCCGCCCGGTGACCGCAGCAGCAGCGGCCATTGCAGGCGAGACCAGATGGGTGCGCGCGCCGGGCCCCTGACGGCCGACGAAATTGCGGTTCGAGGTCGAGGCCGAACGCTCGCCCGGAGGCACCTTGTCGGGGTTCATGCCGAGGCACGCCGAACAGCCGGGCTCGCGCCATTCGAGCCCGGCATCGATGAAGATCTTGTCCAGCCCCTCGGCTTCGGCCTGCAGTTTCACAAGGCCGGAGCCGGGCACGATGATGCCCCATTTGATGTTGGGATGAATTTTGCGCCCTTTCAGGACAACAGCAGCCGCGCGCAAATCCTCGATGCGGCTGTTGGTGCACGAGCCGATGAAGATGTTCTGCACCTCGATCGTGTCGATCTTCTGGCCGGGTTCGAGGCCCATGTACTCAAGGCTCGCGCGCGCTGCTTCCTGCTTGGAGCGGTCAGCAAAGCTTTCGGGATGCGGAACGAAGCCGCCGATCGCCACGGTATCCTCAGGGCTGGTGCCCCAGGTCACAGTTGGCTCGATGGCGGTGGCATCGATTACCACGCTCTTGTCGAAAACCGCGCCCTCATCGGTCTTCAGCGTCCGCCAATAGGCCACCGCTGCATCCCAGTCCGCGCCCTTGGGCGCCATTGGGCGGCCCTTGAGATAGGCAAAGGTGGTCTCGTCAGGCGCAATCAGGCCAGCGCGTGCGCCGCCTTCGATGCTCATGTTGCACACTGTCAGGCGCGCCTCGATGCTCATCTTCTCGAACACAGGGCCGCGATATTCAATCACATGCCCCGTGCCGCCTGCCGTGCCGATCGTGCCGATGATGTGAAGGATCAGGTCCTTGGCGGTCACGCCCGGACCAAGATCGCCCTCGACGCGCACTTCCATCGCCTTGGACTGGCGCAGCATCAGCGTTTGAGTCGCCAGCACATGCTCGGTCTCGCTCGAACCGATCCCGAAAGCGAGCGCGCCAAGGCCGCCATGCGCGGCGGTGTGCGAATCGCCGCAGACAATCGTTGCGCCGGGCAGCGAGAAACCCTGTTCCGGGCCGACCACATGGACGATCCCCTGCTCTTTCGACGTGGCGTTGAAATAGGGGATGCCGAACTCGGCCACATTCCTTTCGAGCGCGGCAAGCTGGGCTGCGCTCTGCGGGTCTTCAATCGGCAGGATATTGCCATTGGCATCCACGCGCGGCGTGGTGGGCAGATTGTGATCGGGAACGGCCAGCGTAAGATCAGGCCGGCGCACCTTGCGGCCCGCCATGCGCAGCGATTCGAAAGCTTGCGGTGTGGTCACCTCATGCGTCAGATGCCGGTCAACGAAGATGAGGCATGTGCCATCCTCATTCTGTTCGATGACGTGGGCGTCCCAGATTTTTTCGTAAAGAGTTTTGGCCATAATCCGCGCCCGATAGCGCGCTTGCCAGCTTTCGCCAATCCTGCGAAAAATTTACTCACCTGCCGACTTCAAATATTCACCTTTCATCACCAATTGACAGATGTGTCAGCGGCTGCGAGCGATATTTGATGAACATTGATGCCTTACCCAGCAAAAAACCGGCCTTTTCCATGCCCATTCGTATCCTGCCGCAGGATATTGATTTCATGGGGCATGTGAACAATGCCCGCTATCTGAACTGGGTGCAGGATGTCGTGCTCGCGCATTGGCAGAAGCTTGCTCCGGCCGAGGAAGTGGCGAGCAAGGCGTGGGTCGCGCTGAAGCACGAGATCACCTATCGCAAGCCCGCGTTTATCGACGATGACGTTATCGCCCGCACCGTGCTGGAGAAAGTCGCCGGTGCGCGCTCGTTCTACAACACCGTCATCTGCCGCGGCGAAGAAATCCTCGCCGAGGTGCAGAGCATGTGGTGCTGCATCGATGCCACCACCTTGCGTCCCGCGCGCATCAATCGCGAAGTGGCGGAGAAATATTTCGGCCTGCCGGGCAAGGATGCGCCGCACCTGTCCCAATAGAGGCCTTTGCGCGGGCGCGCGGAAGCGTTTATAGAGCGCAGCCATGGATATTCTCATCCCCGCACTGGTCATCATCGGCACCATCCTCGCGATGGAATTCGTCGCCTGGTCGAGCCACAAGTACATCATGCATGGCTGGGGTTGGGGATGGCACCGCGACCATCACGAGCCGCACGACAATCTGCTGGAAAAGAACGATCTCTACGGCGTGGTAGGTGCAATCATGAGCATGTCGATGTTTGCCATCGGTTCGCCGCTTGTGCTGGGCGATGCGGCATGGATTCCGGCTAATTGGATCGGGCTCGGCATCCTTGGCTACGGCCTCATCTATACGCTCATTCACGACGGGCTGGTGCATCAGCGCTATTTCCGCTGGGTGCCCAAGAAAGGCTATGCCAAGCGACTGGTGCAGGCGCATAAGCTGCATCATGCCACCATCGGCAAGGAGGGCGGGGTGAGTTTCGGCTTCATCTTCGCCGAGGATCCGGCCAAACTCAAAGCCGAACTGAAGCGCCAGCGTGAGGCGGGCATTGCCGTCGTGCGCGAAAGCGCGGGCGCTTAATCCCCGCTACGAGTTTCCGTTGCCGAGCAGGCGGACTTTCAATGTCCGCAGCAAGATCCAGATGATTGCGACGACCGGGATCACGATGATCGCCAGCACCATTTCGGC
>DAIQNS010000060.1:3155-10845 GCA_036788315.1 Alteraurantiacibacter sp.
CTCTGCCCCCTTGAGCGCGTATTCGAGCAGCCCGAGCAGATAATAGCTCAGCGCCACGACCGATAGGCCCTCGACCAGTTGCTGCAGGCGCAATTGCATCTTCGCGCTGGCATCCATCGACCGCAGCAGCCTCGCGTTCTGGTTCTCGATCCGCGTGTTGATGCGCGCGCGCAAGAGGCTTGCGAGCCGTTCGGCGCGGGCAGACTGCTTGCTCACCCGGTCGGTGACCGCAGCGCAGGTGCGGATTGCGGGGAGGAAGCGGCGCTCGGTGAAATCGGCAAGCGACATGTAGCCGTCAATCGGGCCGATCTTGAGCTGCTCCAAACGTTCGCGCACCAATTGGGCATAGGCCGCCGTCGCGCTCATCCGGTAATCGATCTCGCTGTCGATCGCGCTCAGTTCCATGCTCAGCGAGGAAAGCTCCTCGAGCAAATTATCATCGGAAGCAGTATCGCCTGCGACAAGCTGCGAAAGCTGCGAAACCCGCTCGCCCACCGCATCGAGGCGGGGCCATGCGGCTTGCGCCAGAGGCAGGCCGATAAGCGCGCGATTGCGATAATTTCCCAGATCCTGGAGCCTTTGTACGAGCCGGGTGAAATCTCCCGGATCGGTGCCATTGCTGGCGACGAGAAGCTTGCCATAGCCATCCGGGCGCAGGCGGAAATCGCCCCACATGCGCGCTTTTCCGCCAAAATGGCACGAGATCAGTTCCGAACGGTTGAAGGCGAGCGCGGGCAGCAGGCGCTCCGCCGCCTTGTCATCGGCGACAATGTGAATGCGGGTGGCCCGGGTAATCCGCCCGGGCAGTTGTTCCGCCCACGCGATCATCTTTGCCATGCGCTCGGGCTGTTTTTCGACTGCGAGCGAGACCTCGTCGACCTCGGCGAAGAACAGCGCGATCGAGCTGCCCTCGCTATGCCTTTCCCATGCTATCTGAACTCCGGGAGCAACTTCGCCGAAACGATGGCGCGGGCTTTCGCTGGGGCCTTGAGAGCTGGGAATGGAAGCAAGCATGCGCTCTTCCTCGGCGCGCTCTTCCGGAGAGACAGAGAGCACCCATTGCACGACGAGCGAAGGAACAGCGAGCACCGGCCAGCGCCGCAAATGCATTTCCGAGACGACCTGGCGGCGCAATTCGTGTTCTTGCATGGCGGCTCCCCCAAAAGCTCTTGCCGTTACATGGCATGGGCGCTCGCTGGCGGCAATGTGGCCTCTTGGCTACCCCGATTGCTCATGCGCGGCAAGGCGGGCCGCGTGCTCTTGCACCAGCGCGATCATGTTGGGCACGCCCTGCGTCCGGTTCGAGCTGAGTTGCCGCGAAAGTTCAAACGGGGCCAAGGCTTGGGCAATATCGAGCGCTGCGACTTTGCTCGCGGGCTGATCCTGTACCGCGGCGATGACAAGCGCGACAATGCCCTTGGTGATCGCGGCGTTGCTGTCCGCGAGGAAATGCAGCGCCGCGTTCTCGCCGGTGGGATAGACCCAGACCTGCGCCGAACATCCGCGCACCAGCGTGGCATCAGTTTTCAATGCATTGGGCATCGGCTCAAGCTCGCGGCCAAGCTCGATCAGCAGGCGATAACGTTCATCGCCTTCGAGAAATTCGTATTCTTCGCGGATATCGTCCAGTGTGCGCATGGCAGCGCATGTAGGGATTGCGGCCTAAAGGTCCACCCCGCTTGCGATGGCCTCCAGCTTGCGGATGCGTTCCTTGAGGTCGGCAATCTCGATCCGGGCGGCGCCCTCGCGTGCTCCGCCTTCGATTTCGCGCGCGCCATAACGGTGCGAGCCGAGGCGCATTTCAAGTTCGCGGTTCTTCAGGGCAAGCCAGCCCTGCCATGCCTGTAAGGTAGCTGCTGCCAGGATTGCGAGACCGACAAGCGCGCTCGCAGCGATAATCAGGTCGATGGTCACCACAATAAGCCTCCTTCCTTGTGGCTTGCGCGCTAATCCTCGCGCAGTTCGTCTATCTCGCGCGAAAGGCGCTTGGCTTCGCGGTCTTCGGTGGCAATTCTTTCAAGCACGGCGATCCGCTCGCGCATCTGTTCGACCTCGTCCTCGAGCTCGGCTTCGCGCGGCGAGGGGCCGACCGGATTGCCCTCGGCATCGGTGGCATGGCCGCTCATCGCATTGTAGCGCGAACGCATCACGCCTCCGCCGATCACGAGCAGGACGATGAGCACAATGGCAAGCGGCCAGCTCATCGGGCATTCTCGCGAGCAATATCAAGAGGCACGCCGCTGCTGCTGCGATCCTCGACCGCACGCGTATCGCGCAAGGCTTCGATCTGCGCGGCGACATTGTATCCGCCATCGGTAACGATCCGTTCGAGCACGCGCACGCGGTCTTCGAGCTGCTGCACCTGCGCGGCATATTGCGCGGCCTTTTCGGCGGTGGCGCTCGCGGTGGTGTCGATCTGCATTTCGGCAAGCTTCTGCTTGTGCTTGCTCCAGATCGCCACGATCGGGATCGACAGCGCTATGATCGGGATCATGACGCCGACCAGGCCGATGAGATCACCCATTTTCTCTTCCCCTCAATTGATGTTCAGCGCAGCTGTTCGATTTCGGCAGACAGGCTTGCATTGCCGGTTACGTAATAGCTTTCCACCTGAGCCAGACGGCGATCGACATCTTTCATCCGGGCGCGGATCTCGCGCGCGGTTCGCTTGGGGCTTTGGCGCACGCCCTGCCAATATCGCGTCTCCTCGGCATCGCCGTAGAGATGTTCGGGCTTCTTGTTGAGCAAGAGGCCCATCAGAATATACACAGGGATCGTGAAGCCCGCCACGGTGAAAGTCAGCATGATGGTCAGCAAACGGACCCACAGGGCATTGATGCCGGTATAGTCGGCAATTCCCGAGCAGACCCCAAGCAGCTTGGCGTTCTGCTTGTCGCGATACAGCGTGGTGCGCGGCGAGTTCATCTGCGAATTCCCTTCTTTTCAGCAATCATTCCTTCAAGTTCGCCCAGCGGCACATTATCGAGCGCTTCCTCGGGCAGCGCGCGGCCGGGCTTGAAGTCCGGATTGTCGCTCGCCACGAGACGTTCGACCGTTTCCATGCGTTCATCGAGGCGCTTGGCGAGATTGTAGAGTTCTTCGAGAAGCACTTCGTCATCGGAAGTAATCGTCGAGGCGGTTTTCCACTTGGTGATATAATGCAGGATCAGCCAGGGAAGGCCGATGACAATCGCCGGGATGATAATGGCGTCTTCCATGGTCAGTTTCCTTCGCTAGCCTCGGGATAGGCGCTCTTGCCCAAGGCGCGCTTCATTTCCTCGAGTTCCGCATCGACCTTGTCCGAGCCTTCAAGCGCGGCAAATTCGTCCGCGAGGCTCTTGGGTCCGTCCTGGGCAATGCTCAGTGCATCGGCGCGCCCCTCGGCGTAATCGACACGCCGTTCGAGCTGGTCGAAGCGCGCCAGCGCATCATCGACGCGCTCATTGGTCATCAGGCTGCGCAGTTTCACGCGGTTTTCCGCGCTTTCGAGGCGCGCAGCGATCTGTGACTGGCGGCTGCGCGCCTCACTGAGGCGGTTCTGCAGCTTGTGGATGTCCTTCTCGTATGCGCGCAGCGCATCATCAAGCACGGTGATCTCGGCCTGTAGCTGCTCGGCCATGTCGCCCGCCTTGCGCTTTTCCATCAAGGCGGCGCGTGCCAGATCCTCGCGGTCTTTCGACAGCGCCAGTTGCGCCTTCTCGCCCCAATCGGCCTGCAAGCGATCGAGCTTGACCGTGTGGCGATGCATTTCCTTCTGATCGGCAATCGTGCGAGCGGCGCTGGCGCGGACCTCCACCAAGGTCTCCTCCATTTCGAGGATGATCATGCGGATCATCTTGGCAGGATCGTCGGCCTGATCGAGCAGCTCGTTGAAATTGGCGGCGATAATGTCACGGGTACGCGAGAAAATTCCCATCAAGGGTCCTCCGATATTCAAAGCCTGTGCGGTCGGCGTGGGGCTGGTCCGCAACCGTTCGATCTCCTGGCCCAGCCGCCCGCCGGAGCGGCCCTTGGGCGTGCCTGACGACCTGAAAGGATTGCGGTCTTCGCTGCTCATGCCAAGTCCGTTCCCGCCATTCCAGCGAACTTTATATCGCCCACAGGCGCGGCATGCACGGTCGAAAGGATGGTGAAAGTCATCATCGCCGCGATGCTGACAAGTGCGGCCTGACCCAGTTTGCTGCCGAAAAAGCGCCGATTATACATGGTGTGATCTCCTGATCCCGTCATGAATGAGGAACTGCAAAGGCTGTGCCAGATTCGAAAGCCATTGATATAAAACGATTAACGGATTTTGGAAGCTAGGCTTCCTGGGAAGTATTGCCAAGACTTGGCAAAACACACTATATTTTGGCAATGGAGCGCGAAAATCAGTTTGTCGGGCAGTCCGGCGCTTTTCTCGATGCTGTCGAACGCGCAAGCCAAGCCGCCCCGATGGCGCGCCCGGTGCTGGTGGTAGGTGAGCGCGGGACAGGCAAAGAACTGATTGCCGAACGCCTGCACCGGCTGTCCGACAGGTGGGAGGAACCGCTGGTCACAATGAACTGCGCCGCGCTGCCCGAAACATTGATCGAAGCAGAACTTTTCGGACATGAGGCCGGCGCTTTCACCGGGGCGACGAAGACGCGCGTGGGCCGGTTCGAAGAAGCGGACAGAGGCACCTTGTTCCTGGACGAACTGGGCACGCTGTCGATGGGCGCGCAGGAACGCCTGCTGCGCGCGGTCGAATATGGCGAGGTGACGCGCATCGGCTCGAGCCGTCCGGTGCGGGTCGATGTGCGCATTGTCGCGGCAACCAACGAGAACCTGCCGCACATGGCCGAAGAAGGGCGGTTTCGCGCCGATCTGCTCGACCGGCTCAGCTTCGAGGTCATCACGCTCCCCCCGTTGCGCGTGCGCGAGGGCGATATTCCGGTGCTGGCGGATTATTTCGGGCGGCGCATGGCAGCGGAACTTTCCTGGCAGGAATGGCCCGGCTTTGCACCGCATGTCGCGCAGGCGATGGAAAGCCATCCCTGGCCCGGCAATGTACGCGAGTTGCGCAATGTCGTGGAACGTGCGGTCTATCGCTGGGGTCGGTGGGATCGGTCGATCGGCGAAGTGGTGTTCAATCCCTTCGACAGCCCTTGGGTGCCAACCACTGCGCCCCAGTCGCCAGCACGTGCGGCGCAGGAAACAGCTGCCAGCACCAGTCTGCGAACCGCCGCGCCGACGGACTTCGACAAGATCCACGATCTGCGCGCCGCAGTGGAAGCGCATGAGCGCGCCATTCTCGAACATGCGCTCGGACGCCACCGCTGGAACCAGCGCCAGACTGCCGCAGCGCTCGGCTTGTCTTACGATCAACTGCGCCACGCCATCCGCAAGCACGGGCTCGACAAGCAGGATGAGGGGCAGGAGTAGGGGAAGGCGGGTTCGCGCCTTCAGGATCACGCCGCTTGCCATGGTTAACAGGTGGCAAAGCCGAGTTTAAGGGTCTGCAAAGCCCTTGGTGGCTAAGGAGGTTTCCAGAGCCATGGGGACCAATCATGTTCAGAATTGCACGCTTTCCTGTTCAGCACAAAGGCGGAGCGGCGGCGAGGTTGGCGCCGGGCTTCGCGGTGCAGATGGCAAACGGGAAATAGGCCGATGATACAAGGTTCCGCCCGCAACGGCGAAGGCAGTTTCGAGGGCATGATTGCGCGCCCCGGCAGCAGGATCCTGCGCGCCGGCTCGTCCGCGCACCCCCAGGCGCTCCGGACCGGCGTAACTCCGGCCAACCCGCATGCAAGGCGCGTCAATCCGATTCACACCGCGGTCCATTCGGTGACCTTTGTCGGCTCGCTTCTGGCCTTGGGCTTCTTTGCCATCATCAACTGGAGCGAGACTCCGGACGATGCCGGACCGGTCAGCGCCACGCCGCAGACATCCCAAGCGCAGTCGCCAGAGGGTGTTCTTGAGCAACGCGCAATGATTGCGAAAGCCACCAGCCCATCGACGCTGTTGAATTTTTACGGCGGTGAATTGACCGATCCGGACAATCCGATTGCCGTTTATCAGGGGCCGGTGCTGGCCGAGGATGGCAGCGGGCCTTTGCCCCTAACCAACGGCTATGGCGCGCCCACCGCGCAATTGTTTGGTCAGGAGGCGGGAGGCTGGGGCATCCAGCCATTGACGCGGTAGTAACCTGGTTTCGGGCAATATGGGATGCGGTCTGCTTCGAGGCGGAGGAAACGGAATGCAAGCTCTGGTTGAAATCGTGGACAGGATTACCTGCAGCTTCAGGCGAATTTTCCTGATGCTGTCGGTGACCGGCATCATCATCGCGTTGATTCTGTTTGCCGGCGTGCAATCAATCGCGCCGGTCGTCGCAAACGAAGTGGGCGAGCGCGCCGAACGCTTTGGCGAACAGGCAATAGCGCAGGCCGCCGAAGAGCGGCGCGCGCGTGATCTCGCCAGAGAGGGCTGGGGCTATCCCGCTGAAGGAAGCGGCAGCGCATCAGGCCGGCATCAAGGCGCCGAGCGCGGTCCCAACGGCAATGAAGTGGGCGGCTGGGGCAGCGAATAGGCAAAGTTGAAGTTGGCGCCAAGGATCGGGCCAAAGATCGGGCCAAAGATCGGGCCAAAGATCGGGCTTGCAAAAATGCCGCCTCGCGCCTAATTCCCGTTGCATTCCGATAATGTCGTGACATCGTTTGGAAGCTGGCGCCGCAAGGGGCCGGCCTCAAACCTCATTGTCACTGGCACTCGCAGATGGAGCATAAGTGGCAGATATTGCGCGCCTGACTCAAGTGATCGAGCCCGAAGCGACAGCTTTGGGGTTTGAACTTGTGCGCGTGCGGATGACGGGCACGGGCGAGGACCGGATCTTGCAGGTGATGGCCGAAGATCCCGCTACTGGGCAATTGGTGGTCGAGCAATGCATGGCCTTGTCGCGCCGCGTTTCGGAGGCCATCGACACGGTCGAGGAAGCCGGCGAAGAACTTATCGAGGGTGCCTATCATCTCGAAGTCAGCTCTCCGGGGATCGATCGCCCGCTGACCCGCACCAAGGATTTTGCCAATTGGGCAGGGCATGAGGCAAGGTTTGTCCTGACCGACCCGATCGAGGGGCATCGCAAGCTGCGCGGCGTGCTCGTGGGCCTTGAGGGCGATGCTGCGGTGATCGAGGACAGGAAAGCCGGACGGTTGAATGTCCCCCTCAATAACATCCATTCTGCCCGCCTGGTCTTGACCGACGCACTAATTGCCGCCACCCGGCCGCTCGACATGAGCGGCGTTGAAGATATCGATGAAACGCTAGAAGAAGAAGAGGTCAACGACTGATGGCCAGTCCCATTTCCGCCAACAAGGCCGAACTGCTTGCAATCGCGAATGCGGTCGCCAGCGAGAAGATGATCGACAAGTCGATCGTGATCGAGGCGCTCGAAGAAGCTTATCAGAAAAGTGCCCGCAACCGCTTCGGGCAGGAAAACGACATCCGAGCCAAGCTCGATCCGCTGACCGGCGATCTGCGCTTGTGGCGCGTTGTCGAAGTGGTCGAGGAGGTCGAGGACAACTTCAAGCAGGTCAATGTCGTGCAGGCGCAAAAGCTGCAGGAAGGGGCCGTGGTTGGCGACTATATCGTCGATCCTCTGCCGCAGGTCGATCTTGGCCGCATCGATGCGCAAAGCGCCAAGCAGGTGATCTTCCAGAAGGTCCGCGATGCCGAG
>DAIQNS010000061.1:0-10805 GCA_036788315.1 Alteraurantiacibacter sp.
GCCTTGCTCGCCGAATAGGGCGAGTTGGGCGCATAGGGGGTGGTTTCGCTGAAGGCCGGATCATTCGGGCCGAGCGATCCGAACACTTCGTCGGTCGAAATGTGGTGAAAGCGGTGCGGCCTGCCCTCGCCCGCCAGCCACACTGCGCGCGCAGCCTTCAGCAGGCTGTTGGTTCCGAGGATGTTGGTGTCGATGAAGGCATCCGGCCCGGTGATGGAACGATCGACATGGCTTTCGGCGGCGAAGTGGACGATCGTGTCAATGGCATGGTCGCGCAGCAGGCTTTCGATCAATGCGGTGTCGCGGATGTCGCCGACCACCAGTTCAGCATGGGGGGCGCCTTCGATCGTCGAACGGTTGCCGGCATAGGTCAGGCAATCGAGCACGATAACATGATCATCCGGGTGCCGCGCATTCCAGTAATGCACGAAATTGCCACCGATGAAGCCGGCCCCGCCGGTAACCAGAAGATTTGCCAAAATCTTGTCCTAACCTATGTCGAAGGAGCCGCTAAGCGGCCTGACGGAACATCTGGACGACACCAAGCCCGGTTTGTTCAACCCGCTCATCCGTCATGAACAGCGCGTTGCCCGATGCACAGGGAACAATCAATTGTCGGCCATTGAAACGATAGGGTTTAAGCCCGAACTGCAAAAGGTAACGCACGATTTCAAGCGAGGCGGCCTCAAGCAGCACCACCGGTGAGCGGCCAAGAATATTGCTGGCGCCCTTGAGCACGGCAAGTTCGTGCCCCTGAACGTCGATCTTGATAAAGCCGGGATCAAGACCCGAATGATCGAGGCACTCGACCGGCACCTCGCACGTACGCACCGAGAGTTTCGACCGGTCGAAATGCGCCACGCTGCAAGCGTTGAGCCAGCCTTCGGCTTTGTCGCGATCAAGCGCGGCAAGGCCATCATAAATGAAGCCGCGATAGGACGGGACATGCAGCGTCATGACACCCGATTGTGATGACAAGGCGCAAGGCCTGACCTGAACATGATCGTCATGCCCGAACATTTCTGCAAGCCGCTCGGCAAGGAAAGGGTTGGGTTCGAAGCTGGTGACTTGCGCCTCGGGCCGCAGGCGGCGGATCGTGTGGATGCTCTGACCCCAGTTGCCCCCGACATCAATCGCCGAGGTCACGTCAGGAAGATGTTCAAGAATCCGAAAATGCGGGTCAATATGCCACCCGAGTTGCCGCGCCGCGAGGTTGTAATACCCAAACTTTAGCGGCCCCAGCCACGGCAGGAAACTTTGCAGGTTGCGAAGATGCCGCTTGATCAGCGCGCGCATCGCTAGCCAGCCAGCGGAGCGGCCGCGCTCTGTTCCTGCTGCAGCATCGCTCGCAAATGCGCGCGCCAGTGCACCGGGTGATCGCCAAGCATTTCGCGGGTGGCACGACAATCAAGCAGCGAGAAGGCCGGGCGGCGGGCGGGAGTGGGATAATCGGCCGTCGTGATCGGACGGATCACAGGAATGCGCGCAATCAGACCGACGGCATGTGCTTCCTCGGCAATGGCAACGGCGAAATCATACCAGCTGGCAACACCGGCATCGCAGTGGTGGTAAGTACCGCAAGCGCCCTTTTCGACCAGCCCCCAGATAATGCGCGCAAGGCCAGTCGCCCAGGTTGGCGCGCCGATCTGATCGGCCACCACGCCCAGTTCCTCACGCTGATTCATCAGGCGGATCATGGTGCGAACGAAAGTGGCCCCGCCCGCTTCATAAACCCAGGCGGTGCGCAGCAGCAGATCATCGGGACGCAGATGGTCCTCGCCTTCAGCCTTGGTGCGGCCGTAAACTGACAGTGGGTTGCGCGCTGCGGCAGGCAAGTAGGCGCTGGCCGAAGCGCCATCGAAGACGAAGTCGGTCGAGACGTGCACCACCCGCCCGCCGGATTCCGCCATAGCCTCGACCATTGTGGCGACAGCAACGGAATTGATCGCTCGCGCCAAATCCTCGTCGCTCTCGGCCTTGTCGACCGCTGTATAGGCTGCCGCATTGATGATCACATCCGGCGCTTCCACCGTAAGCCGCGCGCGCAGCATCGGTGCATCGGTGAGGTCGCAGTCATCGACGTCGATCGCATTGATCATGGCCCAGGCCGGAGCCGTCCGCTGCAAGGCTCCGCCAAGCTGCCCGTTCGCGCCTGTGATTAGAATATTCATGCGAAAACCGCCACATCAGCAAGGGCAAGCCCGCGCGCGTCCTTGTCCGAAACCAGCGGATCAATTCCCGCCAAAGGCCACTCAATGCCCACCGCAGGATCATTCCACGCCAGGGTGTGCTCAGACTGCGGCGCATAGGGCGCGGTGCACTTATAGAGGAAATCCGTGTCATCCTCGAGCGTGAGGAAGCCGTGGGCAAAGCCTTCGGGCACCCAGAACATTCGCTTGTTCTCCGCGCTGAGTTCGACCCCCACCCATTGTCCGAACTGCGAGGACGAACGCCTGAGATCAACCGCAACATCGAATACCGCGCCGCGTGTCACCCGCACCAGCTTGCCCTGTGGGCCGGGGTTCTGAAAGTGCAAGCCGCGCAAGACACCCTTCTGCGAGCGGCTGTGGTTATCCTGCACAAAGGTGAGATCCAGCCCCGCACCGGCAAACCCGTCGGCATTCCATGTTTCCATAAAGAAACCACGATCATCGCCAAACACCCGCGGCTCGATAATCAGCGGCCCGACAATGGCAGTCTCGATGATCTTCACGCAAGCACCGGATTTTCGAGCAGGCCCAGCAGATATTCACCATAGCCCGATTTGCGCAAAGGCTCGGCGATTTCGCGCAAGCGGTCGGCGGTAATGAAACCCTGCCGCCACGCGATTTCCTCAGGGCAGCAGATCTTCAGCCCCTGACGCTCTTCGGTGATGCGCACATAAGTGGCCGCATCAAGCAGCGAAGCATGGGTGCCGGTATCCAGCCAGGCAAAGCCGCGCCCCATGATCTCGACCGACATGGCCCCTTCATCAAGATAAAGGCGGTTGAGATCGGTGATTTCCAGTTCGCCACGCGGCGAAGGCGCAAGGTCGCGGGCGCGATCCACCACGGTTTCATCGTAGAAATACAGCCCAGTGACCGCATAATTGGACTTGGGCACGCTTGGCTTTTCATCGATCGAAATCGCCCTGCCCGCAGCATCGAATTCCACCACGCCGAACGCCTGCGGATTGCTTACGCGGTAGGCAAACACGCTTGCTCCGCTGGTGCGCGCATTTGCATTACGCAGAATATCGGGCAGGCCGTGGCCGTAGAAAATGTTGTCGCCGAGGATCAAGGCGCTCGGCCCGCCACGCACGAAATCCGCGCCAATCTGAAAGGCCTGAGCCAGACCTTCGGGCCGGGGCTGCGCGGCATAGGACAGCGAGACGCCGAAATCCGACCCATCTCCCAACACGCGGCGAAACTGGTCCGCATCTTCTGGCGTCGTGATGATCAGGATTTCGCGGATGCCTGCCAGCATCAATGTGCTCAGCGGGTAATAGATCATCGGCTTGTCGAAGATCGGCATCAATTGCTTGGAGACGCCCCGGGTCAAAGGATAGAGCCGCGTCCCCGACCCCCCGGCAAGTATGATTCCTCGTCTGGAAGGGTCGCTTTGCAGATGTTCCACGCTGATGATTACTCTGTAAAATTGCGTACGACCGTTCGCTGCATTGCAGCACAGATGATCAGCGTCAACCATTCATATGGCTTCCCGCCTGATCTTTTGCGGCCTTGGCGCTATGGCCCGCGATCCGGCATAGTGCCTAGCCAAGCGACCGGTTTTCGTCCAAAGCGAGCACAGCGATATGGGCCGGCGTGCCGGGCATGAAGGCGCCCGGCAACGGAACCCGCGAGAGGGAATGTGAGTGCGTTGTGATTGGGAAGAACATCGGCGATGCACTGGATCGCTACTTTGCTGATTGCGTACGTGCCGCCTTTGAAGACAGGGAATTTCCTCAATGGCCGTTTGCGGCTCTGGCTCAGGGGCAAGCGAGCGAGCCTTTTTTAGACCTGCTATCGCAGCGCGCTGAATTTCACGGAATTGGGCTGCTGCTGGCGCGTTGCCGCGATGCCTTTGCCGACTGGCCGCGCCCGGCCGCAGAAGCAATCAAGGCATTGGCGCATCGCGGCGTGTTTGAAGAAGAGTTAAGCCGCCGCCCCATCGCAGCCCTGATTGACAGGCTTGCTCAAGCCGGTGTCGCCAGCCGGATGCTCAAGGGCTCAGCCGTTGCTTATCTGGCCTATCCCGATCCAGCCGCTCGTCCGCGCGGCGACACGGATATTCTGATCGCGCCGCGAGACCTCCCCGCCACTCGCCAGATTCTGCAGGCGGATGGGTGGAGCCGCCAGCCAACCTTGCATGCCTTTCCCAATCAGGAGTGCTGGACGATCAATTGCGGCGCCGGATTAGTGCACACGCTGGATCTGCATTGGCGCACATCGAACCGCGCGATGCTGCGCCGTTTGCTGCCGGTCGAACTGTTCTGGGCCGATGCGCGGCCCTTACCCCGGCTGGCAACAGCAGCCGCTGCGCCCGATCCCGTCCTGCTGTTGCTGCATGGCGCGGTCAATCAGATGTGGCACGAATACCGCGGCTTTTATCTGGGTGAAGAGCTCTTGTTCGGTCAGCGGCGCCTGATCTGGTCGATGGATCAGGCGCTCATCTGCGCCCATTTCGATTCAGCTGACTGGGATCGGCTTGTCAGTATCTGTGTCAGCCACGATGCCGGAGCGATTGTTCATGCCGCGCTGTCCGGCGCGGTGACCGATATCGGGCTCAGGGTGCCGGAAGGCGTGCTCTCCCGCCTTAATCCGCACGCGAGCCAGTCAGGTGTGCTCAATTATATTCGCAATCCGCTTCCGGGCGAAGAGCTGAGGGCCGATCTGGCGGCATCGGAAAACCTTGCCATGCGAGCCCGCCTGTTATGGAGCGCGGCCTTTGCCTCGCGTAGCCACCTCATCGGGAAGTATCCGCAGGCAGCGCATTGGCCGACACTCGCCCTGCAGGTTCGGCGCTATGTCGACGCATTTTCGCGCACCGCAACGCGCCGCGCGCAAACCGCAGGCGTTGCGCCTGACAGCAACTCCGCGCCAGGGGAGCGGCATTGAACATCCGCTTTCTGGCCGAGCGTGCGCGACCATTCAGGGGCGACCTGCTCAGCATCAGCGCGCTATCGGTGCTGAGTGCGCTGGCCACGCTGGCAATCCCTTGGCTGGCTGGGAACTTTCTGGCCGGCGCCATTGGCGAGCCGCGGATCGACCTCCGCCTGATCGTGATACTGCTGATGGGTGCGCTGGTATGGATGACGGTGGTGAACATCGCCGTCACCATTCTGTCGCAGGCCGCCGCCGGACGCATTCTGGCAGGGCTGAGAAGCGAGGCCTATGATCGTCTGCAAGCCATGCCGATGTCATTTCATGATCGCAGCAAGAGCGGCGACCTGCTGGCGCTGATGACCTATGAGGTCGGCGATCTCAGTGATTTTCTCACCTCGACGCTGGCCAAAGTCCCCTCGATGTTGCTGACCGCCGGGGGCGCAGTGGTGCTGTTGTTCGTTATTGATCCGACAATGGCGCTGGTCGTTCCCTTGCTCGTGCCGCTGTTCTACATCGCAATGCGGCTGGTCGGCCGCAAGCTGCGCGCGTTGTCGCACAAGGTGCGCAAGGCCGATGCTGAGGTCATGTGGACGGCCTCAAGCGATCTGGAAATGCTCCCGGCGATCAAGGCCTTTGCCACCGAGGATCATCATCGCAGCCATTATGCGCAAGTGGTAGAGAAGGCGCGGCAACTGGGCCTGACGCAGACCCGGGTCATCGCCTTCATCGGCCCACTGGTTTCGCTGGTAGCGGCGATGGCAGCAATTGCGGTGCTGGTGCTCGGCAGCGGCCAAATCGCCAGCGGCACGCGCAGCCCGGCCGAACTGTTTGCGTTCCTGTTTTACGCAGCCTTGCTGACCCGCCCGGTGGAAGCGCTGGCGGGAATTTACGGCGAATGGCAGATTGCCAAGGGCACGATGGCCCGGCTGGAGGCCGTATTCGCAAGGTCTATCGAGCCGGGATATTCAGCGCCGCAACGGATCGAGCGTGCAGCCGGTGCGATTGCCTTTGAAGGTATCGACTTTGCCTATCCCGGACGCGCTGCGGTGCTCAAGGATTTCAACCTCGCGATTGCGCCGGGTGAAGTGATCGCCTTGACCGGCGAGAACGGCATCGGCAAATCGACGCTGGTGCGCCTTCTGCTGCGCTTTTATGATCCCCAAGCTGGCACGATCACCCTGGATGGGATCGATATCAGCACATGCCAGGTACAGGATCTGCGTCGGCAATTCGGATATGTTCCGCAACGCGCCTTGCTGTTCAATGGCTCGGTTGCCCAAAATATCGCCTTCGGCCTCGCCGCCCCCGATCCGCAAGCCATTGAACGCGCAGCCCGGCTGGCACAGGCATGGGACTTTATCCCGCATCTGCCGCGCGGGCTGGACACGGAAATCGGCGACAACGGCATCCGCCTGTCGGGCGGGCAACGCCAACGCATCGCATTGGCGCGGGCGCTGCTGCGCGATCCGCCGATCTATATCTTCGACGAAGCCACCAGCATGTATGATCTCGAAGGCGAGGCGGCCTTTGTGGAAGCCTGCGTGCAGAGCCTCAGGGGGCGCACGGTCATCATCATCACCCACCGTCCGGCGAGCCTTGCGCTGGCAGACCGGATCATCAACATGACCAGCGCTGGGCCCGTCATCTCAGAACGCAGCACCGCTGCAAGCACTCCCGGCGAATGAGCGGCATTTGCGGAATCCTGCGGCTGGACGGTGCGCCAGTTGACGATAACGAACTGGCTCCGGTGCTGGGCGCGCTCAGCCGCCGCGGGCCGGATCGCAGCGCGATTGCCAGCAATGGCCCGTGTGCGCTTGGCCATACCCTGCTCGCGACGACGCCCGAGGCGCTGGTGGAGGCAATGCCGTGGCGACACGGGCCGACCGGTTGCCTGATCACCGCCGACGTGCGGCTCGACAATCGCGATGAATTGCTCGGCCTGCTCGGCCTCGATGGCACAGCGCGCGTTATTGGCGACGGCGAGATCATCATCCATGCCTATCTCAAGTGGGGCACGGATTGCGCTGCGCAATTGCTGGGTGATTTCGCCTTTGCGATCTGGGACCCGCGGCATCAGCGGATATTGGGCGCGCGCGATCAGGTCGGGATGCGCCAGCTGATCTACCATCATGCGCCAGGCAAGCTGTTTGCATGGGCGACCGAGCCTCTCGCCCTGCTGCGCCACAGCGCCATTCCCCAGCGACTGAACGAAGCGCGGCTGGCCGATTATTTCGAGAACCTCGAAGCGTTCGATCTGACTTCGACCTTCTTCCTCGATCTGTACCGGCTGCCGCCCGCCCATGCGATCATCGTGACGGCGGGAAATGTGCGAATCTGGCGTTACTGGGAGTTGCAAGCCCGGCCTGCGCTGAAACTTGCCGATGATCGGGAATATGCCGAAGCCTTTCGCGAAGTATTCACCCGAGCCGTCGCCGTGCGGATGCGCTCCCCCGGCCCGGTCGCGGCCATGCTGTCGGGCGGGATGGATTCGAGCGCGGTGGCCGCAGTGGCCGCGCTGCTGCTGAAACAATCGGGACGCCCTGCTTTGCAGACGTTTTCGGCGATGGATAGGGATCCCGACTGCATTGAATCTGCTGCCATCACCGCAGCGCAGGGCATTGATCACATCGCGCCAGACAGCCTGAGACCGGACAATGTAGCGCAGCTGCATGATGAACTGATGCGTCTGGCGCTGTCGGCAGACGAGCCATTCGATACCAATATGACCCTGCTGCGCATGATCTATCTCGCTGCACATCGGGCCGGGCACAAGATCGTGCTGGATGGCGGCGGCGGGGATATGGCGCTGGCATCGCAGAATATGGTGCTGTGGCACTTGCGCAGAGGCCGGGTCTTGCGCGCTTGGCGCGAGGCGCAAGGCTACGAACGGTTTTGGGGGCCTGAACCCGGTGCTGCGGAGAATTTCATCCGCAGCCTGAGCCGGTTGGCGATACCGGCACGACTCCGTGCCGCCCGCACAAGCCTGCGTGAACGCCTGCAACCGCCAAGCGAGCGAAACACGCTGCTATCCCCTGAATTTGCCGCCCGCATAAACTTGGCCGAGCGACACGCGCAAAACGCGCGCCATATCGAAGGCTTCGTGCGTTCTCGGAAAAGCGGCCTGGCCCTGCGACAGGTGCATCCTTATCTTGTGGTGGGACGAGAACGCTATGATCGAATCGCCGCAGCGATGGCGATCGAGCCCCGCGATCCCTTTTCCGACCGCCGCTTGATCGAATTCTGTACGTCACTTCCGGAAGAACAATTCGAAGACGGGGGCTGGCCCAAAATCATCCTGCGCCGGGCGAGCGCAGGTCTTGTCCCTGATCCGGTGCGCTGGCGGCTGGGCAAGGAACACCTTGGCGGGCTGTTCAATGACGTGCTGTGGCGGTCGGACATCGCAGCGCTGGACGCCTCGCAACTGGCCAATCTGCAATCTTACGTATCTGGTGCCACGTTAACCGATACGCTAGAATCAGGCCGTAAAGGCCGTGCATGGGATTCGACGGTTGCGAGGCTGCTTGCTCTTCGCTATGGGTCTATGTGGTTAAAGAAAATTTCGAGCGCAATGCGCTGATGGAGATCTTATGACTGCACCTATGACGAATGACAGCTCGAAGGCCCAGTATCAGCGTCCGACGCTGGCGGTTTATGGCGGCTTTTCAAAGCTGACTGCCGCTGGGAGCGGGGTTTTCAACGAAGGCCCGAACCAGGGCCCGAACGCCAAGGCGAACCGCAAGCTCTAATTCGCCGGTTGGCCGCGTGCCAGACTGTCGGTGATTCTGTGAAGCCTGGGCGGCTTAGGTCGTAGAAAAGGAACTTCGCATGTCACCAGAGCCTGCGCGCGCTGGTTCATTTGATGGTTGGTCGATTTTAAACCTCGGGGGCGCATTGCCTCCGGGGTTTATTACGTCCGCGTTTACCGATGGCATTGGCGACGGCTTCCCCTCTTGCGCGGTATCGCCTGTGGGGCAATTTCTGGTGTCGTTTGACAGTCTTGCGCAGTTCCTGATTGCGCCAGACGACCGCTCAGTCACGATCTTCGATGTCGCGTCGATTGCCACTTCGGCCGATCTCGATCATCTCTTGTATGACCATGTCGCGCCGCGTCTGGTGGCCGAACAGGGGGCCTTGGTGCTGCATGGCAGCGCGGTCGAAATCGACGGCGCTCTGGCGGTGTTTCTCGGTGAAACCGGCGCGGGCAAATCAACTCTTGCTGCCAGTCTGCATAATGCTGGGTACCGGCTTCACGGCGATGACGCAGTGGTTATCGAGATGCGGGACGGGCGTTATGTCGGGCGTGCCGTCTATCCCAGTCTGCGGCTTTATCCAGAAACGATCGCCGCGGTGCTGGGCAATCAGATCCCGACGACCCAGATGGCGCATTATTCGGACAAGTTGCGGGTCACACTTTCTGAGGCGACATCAAACGACATTGCCGCTCCGGCCCCAATTGCCGCTTTGTTCCTGCTCAGCGGCGAAGACAGTGATCTCTCCCCCGAGGCGCTGGAAATGCGGCCCAGCGAAGCCTGCATGGCACTGGTCGGGCAAAGTTTCACGCTGGACCCCGGCAATGCCGGCAAGGCCGCCGACCGATTGCAAAAAATATCGGCGCTGGGCGACACAGTGCCGATCTATCGCCTCACCTATCCACGCGATTTTGGCAGGTTCAAGGAATTGCACGACGTCATTCGTTCCTGCATCACGCGGGCGCAAGCACCTGCTGCGTTGAGCACAAAAGCAAAGGCTGGCTAATGGGAAACCCGTCGGGTTACGATATCGCATCGTTCGGAGCGATGATTGAATGCGAGCCGCGCATGGCCACCTATGCCGAAGCATTGCGGCAGGCGATCACGCCGGGTTGCACCGTGATCGATATCGGTGCCGGGTTCGGCATCTTTTCGATGCTGGCCTGCAAATATGGCGCTGGGTCAGTCATTGCGATTGAACCGGATCCCTCCGCGGAATTGCTGATGCCGATGGCCAGGGCCAATGGCTGCGCCGACCGCATCACCGTTATCCGCGACCTTTCGACCCGTTACACGCCGCCCGCCAAGGCTGATGTGATCATTTCCGATATTCGCGGCGTCCTCCCGCTGTTTGAACATCTCATTCCCACCATAATCGACGCGCGCGAACGGTTGCTTGCGCCGGGCGGGCGATTGATCCCGATGCGCGATAATCTCAGAATCGCACTGGTGCATGCGCCCGAACATTATTCCCCGTGCGAAAGGCCTTGGCTGAAGAACAACTATGGTCTTGATCTGACAGAAGGACATCGTTTCGCGGTCAATATCCGCGCCCGTGCGATGATGAAGCCAGAGGCCCTGATCGCCGAACCTTGTGATCTTGCCGTTCTGGATTACCGCACGATCACCGATCCCAGCGTGGACGGTACGGTGGAATTCATCGCTGAGCGTACGCAGACAGCGCATGGTCTGCTGCTGTGGTTTGATGCCGATCTTGCCGAAGGCGTGCAGTTTTCCAACAGCCCGCGGGCGAGCGAGTTGATTTACAAGCAGCAATTCCTGCCGTTTGAACGTCCAGTCAAGATCGCAGCAGGCGAACGACTGCGCGCCCGCGTGCGCGCGATGTTTCAGGATGGCGTTTACATTACGTCGTGGGACACCGACATCGCAGCAAGCGCCCACCGCGCTGACTCAATCAGGTTTCGGCAATCCTCGTTCAAGGGCGCAGTCTTTTCCCCTGCCCGCCTTCGCC
>DAIQNS010000062.1:0-10600 GCA_036788315.1 Alteraurantiacibacter sp.
CGCGCTTCCTGCTGCCGCCAGTGCCGCGCGCAGCGCGCCTGCCCCGGCCTATGCCGCCAGCGCCGCGCGCGAACGCATTGGCGCTGCCATGCCTGCCGCCGGGCGCGATATACGGCTCAGCACCGGTTCACCAGCGCCGGCCAATGATACCGGCACCAACACCAATACCAGCAGCCGCGAAACGCGGATAATCACCGGCGGCTCTGCCGCGGCTTCGGGCGATGCAAACACATCGACCGGCAACCGCGCCCGCGGAATCGGCAGCAGGTTCAAATCCGCGCCGATATCAGCCCCCATTTCAGGCGCAGTGCGCAATACGGAGAAACCCAAATGATCCGCGAGAGTATCACCGCTCTCTTCCTCGCAGCTGCCATGGTTGCGGCCGTAGCGCCCGCCGGTGCTAACGACCCGCGACTGGTCGAGCGCCTTTACGATCCCTATGCAGTGGTCAAGGTCCAAGGCCGCGTGAATGTGCAATCGACCATTCGGTTCGGCGATGACGAGATGATCGAGAACGTCGCCATTGGTGACAGCCAGCAATGGCAAGTGACGCCCAACCGGCGCGCCAATCTGTTGTTCGTCAAGCCGCTCGCCCCGCGCGCGGCAACCAACATGACCGTGGTGACGAGCAAGCACACCTATCTGTTCGATCTTGTTGCCAACCCCAATCACCGCGCGCCGCTCTATGTGCTGACTTTCCTCTATCCCGAGGAGCCCGAGCCCGAGCTTGCCGAAACTGCCGCCGAAGCGCCAACCGCGATTGAACTGGCCGCAGCGAATGACGATCTGGCCGTGATCGATCCCTCGCTCCTCAATTACCAATGGTCGCGGATGGGCGCAGCCGCGCTGCACCCGCGCGATGTCTATGACGATGGCGAGGCAACATTCCTCACCTGGCCAGCCGATGCGCCGATGCCCGCAATCCTCGTCAAGGATGAGGACGGCACCGAAGGCCCTGTCAATTTTGTCGTGCGCGGCGAGATGATCGTGCTCGATCTGGTCCCGGCTGAAATTGTCCTGCGATCGGGCAATAGTGTCGCGACGTTGATCAATGTAGGACCATCGCGGTCCGCACAGACCGCCGGAAGCGGCGGCTGAACTTGCACTGGCTGAGGATAGACTGATGAAACTTGCCATGCGTTTGCCCGAGAAGAACAGAGGCTCTGCCGCCGCTGATGTCGATCCGCGCGAGGAAGCGACGACCGAGATCATCGACCTTGCCAGCCGCACCTCCTATCCCGCCGTCGCCAATCGGAGCGGGACATCCGATGCCCTGGGTCTGGCAGCAGGCATTGGCGTGATCGCGCTTATCGGCGCAGCCACCATGTGGGGGCTTAGCACCGGGCAGGAGACCGCTGGCGAGGAGGCCGCGCTTGCCGAACAGGCAGCGGCGCCTGCGGCCCCTGTGCAGACAGCTTTCGCGCCATCGCCGATTGAGGAACTGCCCAGCGCCAATGCGCAGATGATGGACCCGGAATTCGCGCCTGCTCTGGCACAGGCGCAGGCGCCAATGGCCGAGACCGGGCCGGTCGCCAATCCCTATTCCTCGCCGACGCTGGTGTACGACGGTACGCCGACGGCCAGTTCCTCCCCGATAGCTGCTGCGGCAGAAATGCCTGATGGAGAATCGGGTTCCCTGATCAGCGGCGGCGCTGCGGGCGAATTTGCCGCCAGCATCGGCGGCGTGGGCGGCGGGGCCGCAACCGCGCGCCAGGATGTCAATCCGGCGACCACGGTAACGCAGGGAACGATGATCCCCGCGATTCTCGAGACCGCGATCAACACCGATGTGCCCGGTTTTGTCCGCGCCATCGTCAGCCAGGATGTGCGCAGCTATGACGGCAGCACGGTGCTCGTGCCGCGCTCCAGCCGCTTGATCGGCCAGTATCAGTCGGGGCTCCAAGCCGGGCAAAAGCGCGTCTATGTTATCTGGACCCGCGTAATCCGGCCTGATGGCGTTTCGGTCTCGCTCGGCAGTCCGGCGACGGGTTTTGATGGCACCACGGGCCTTGCAGGCGAGGTGAACAACCATTTCTTCGCCCGCTTCGGTTCGGCCATGCTGCTTTCGGTGATTGGTGGCCTCAGCAGCCTTGCAGGCGGAGGAACCTCGGTCATTCTGGGCGGCGGACAGGATGCCGCGAGCACTGCCCTGCAACAGGATGGCCAGCGCTCGCCGACAATTCGCGTCAAGATGGGTGAGCCGGTGCGCGTCTATACCGCGCGCGACCTTGATTTCAGCCGTGCTCCACGGGTCTGATCGGGGCCTGTTTCATGTCTGCAGAAATTCATCCGCTGACCGATCCCTTCGGCCTTGATACACCGGGGTCAAGCGGTGTGCCAAAACTCGCCGACCAGCCGCAGATCATTGGCGGATCGGTCTATCTCGACGCTTATCTTGCGCCTTTCCGCGAATGGCTCGAGCGCGACACCATTACCGAAATTCTCGTCAACAGGCCCGGCGAGGTATGGATCGAGGATGCCGCTACCCCGGGAATGCAGCGCATCGAGGATCCCTCGATCGACGACAAGCTGATCCAGCGCCTTGCCGAGCAGGTTGCACGCGTCAGCCATCAGGGGATCAACCGGGAACATCCGCTGCTTGGCGCGACGCTGCCAACCGAGGAATTTGGCGGGGCCCGTATCCAGTTTTGCGGTCCGCCTGCCACGCGCGGGCATTGGGCGCTCGCCATTCGCCGCCATCGCCGGCTCGATCTGCCGCTCGATGCTTACGATGCCGGGCCTTTGCGCAGCATCAGCGAAGAGACAATGCCCGATCCCGCAGAGCAGCCGATCGCGTTCCTGCGCGCTGCGATCGCGGCGAAGAAGACGATCCTTATTTCCGGCGGCACTTCGACCGGGAAGACGACTTTTCTCAACGCGATGCTGGGCGAGATTCCGCAGGATGAACGCGTTGTGCTCGTCGAGGACACGCCCGAGCTGAAATTTCCCGGCGCGAACAGTGTCGGGCTGGTCGCGGTCAAGGGCGAGCTTGGCGAGGCGAGAGTCGGACCCAACGAATTGCTGCAATCAGCACTGCGCTTGCGGCCAGACCGGATCGTTCTTGGCGAATTGCGCGGCGCGGAAAGCGTCTCATTCCTGCGTGCGATCAATACCGGGCATCCCGGCAGCTTCTCCACCATTCACGCCAATTCGCTGCGCGGCGCGCTCGAGCAATTGTCGCTGATGGTGATGCAGACAGGGATCGGGCTGACCCGCTCGGATACGATCGCCTATGCCGCCAGCGTGATCGACGTGCTCGTGCAGCTTGGCCGCAGCGATGGCAAACGCGGCATCACGGCCATCGCCCGTGCCAGCGATCTGGCGTGATCGCGGAGTGAGCCGCCAGCTTTTCCCGATCCGCTTGCGCCCCTCTCGCAATTGCGCGAAGAAACTTCCCCCCCTAGCAACATTCGGATCGCAATGAGCACACAGTCCCCGCCATCCGATTTCGCGAGCCTGCCGCCGGAACAACTCTATTTCAACCGCGAGCTGTCATGGCTTTCGTTCAACGAGCGCGTGCTGGCAGAGGCCAACAATCCCGCCTATCCGCTGCTCGAGCGGTTGCGCTTCCTGTCCATTTCGGGAAGCAATCTCGATGAGTTCATGATGATCCGCGTGGCCGGCCTTGCCGGGCAGATGCGCAGCGGCGTCTCGCAAATTTCGATCGACGGGCGCACGCCAACGCAGCAAATGGCCGCCATCACGACCAAGTTGCGTGAGCTTGAAGCGATGCAGCAGGATGCGCTCTCCACCTTGCGCCCACTGCTCGAAGCGCAGGGCATCCACATCAAGGGCGAAGACCGCATCGACGACAAGGCGGAAAGCTGGCTGCGGCAATATTTCCTCGACAACATCATGCCGGTGCTCACCCCGCAGGCAATCGACCCGGCGCATCCGTTTCCCTTCGTCGCCAATCTGGGCGTGGGCGCGCTGTTCAATCTGGAACGTGATGACGATGGCAGCCAGCTGGTCGAGATGGTGCTCATCCCCGGCGCGCTCAAACGCTTTATCCGCATCCCGGCCGAGATCATGGGCGATGAAGCGATCTATGTCGCGATCGAGCGCCTTGTGTGCCGCTATGCGACCTTGCTGTTCCCCGGCTTCAAGGTGCGCGGCGACGGCGTGTTCCGCGTGCTGCGCGACAGCGATATCGAAGTCGAAGAGGAAGCCGAGGATCTGGTGCGCTATTTCCGCACGGCGATCCAGCGGCGGCGGCGCGGGCAGGTAATTCTGCTCGAAATCGACGAGAGCTTCGATCCCGACGCCGAAGTGCTGCTGCGCGACAAGCTCGGCCTTGAGCAGGCTTTCGTGACCAAAACCGATGGCATGCTCGGCATGGTGGGGCTTGGCGATGTGGTCAAGGAAGACCGGCCCGATCTCAAGTTCACCCCCTATTCGCCGCGCTATCCCGAACGTGTGATGGAGCATGACGGCGATGTCTTTACCGCGATCAGCGAGAAGGATATCGTCATCCACCACCCTTATGAGAGCTTTGAAGTGGTGGTCGATTTCCTGCGGCAGGCGGCCGCTGATCCGGCGGTCATTTCGATCAAACAGGCGCTTTACCGCGCCGGGCAGCAATCGCCGGTCATCAATGCGCTGACCGCGGCGGCGGAAGCGGGCAAATCGGTGACCGCTGTGGTTGAGCTCAAGGCCCGCTTCGACGAGGAGCAGAACCTCAAATGGGCAGGCGAGCTGGAACGCGCAGGGGTGCAGGTCATCTATGGCTTCATCGACTGGAAAACGCATGCCAAGGTGAGCATGGTGGTGCGCGAGGAAGATGGCGGATACCGCACATACTGCCACTTCGGCACAGGCAATTATCATCCGGTGACCACCAAGATCTATACCGATCTGAGCTATTTCACCGCCGATCCCGCATTGGGGCGGGACGCTTCCAAGCTGTTCAATTTCATCACCGGCTATGTCGAGCCCCAGGCCATGGAGCATCTCGCCATCTCGCCGCTCAATCTGCGCGAGCGGCTCTATGCCGATATCGATCATGAGATTGCGCTCGCGCGCGAAGGCAAGCCTGCGACCATCTGGGCAAAGCTCAATTCGATTACCGAAAAGGGCGTGATCGACCGGCTCTATGCTGCCAGCCAGGCGGGCGTGCAGATCGTGCTGGTGATCCGCGGCATCTGCTGCCTGCGCCCTGGCGTCCCGGGCCTGTCCGAGAACATCAGCGTCAAATCCATTATCGGCCGCTTCCTCGAGCACAGCCGCATCTGGGCCTTTGGCAATGGCGAGGAATTGCCCGGCGACAAGGCCAAGGTCTATATCTCGAGCGCGGACGCCATGAGCCGAAATCTCAATCGCCGGGTGGAAACGCTGGTGCCGATCATCAATCCCACGGTGCACGATCAGGTGCTCGAACAGGTCCTTCTGGCCAATCTGCTCGACACTGAACAAAGCTGGCTGCTCGACGGTGAGACGGGCGAATACGAGCGCGTTGCCGAGCCCGAGGACGGCGAGGATCTCGACGGCAACGGCCTGCCCGGCTTCAACTGCCATGATTACTTCATGACCAACCCCTCGCTTTCGGGCCGAGGCGGCGCCTTGAAAGACAGCCGCGTGCCTAAGCTGACCTTGCGCAAGGGCGCGGCATGACCCCTCGCAAGCAGACTTCGGGCAAAAGTTTTCCAGGAATGACGCAAGGGCCTGAGCGCGCGGTGGTCGATATAGGCTCGAATACGGTGCGGGTGGTCATTTATGGTGGGCCGCGCCGTGCGCCGGTGGTGTGGCTCAACGAGAAGGTCACCGCGAAGCTGGGGCGCGATCTGGCGCAGACCGGGCGTATTCCGCAAAAGGCGATCGATCTCGCGCACAGCGGCCTTGCGCGCTTTGCCGCCATTCTTGAAGATATTGGCATAACGCAGGTCCACTGCGTTGCCACTGCTGCCGTGCGTGATGCCGAGAACGGCGGCGAAGTGGTCGCCATTGCGCAGCAGCTCGGTCTCGATGTGCAGGTTCTCTCGGGAGAGGAAGAAGCGATCACCTCGGCTTACGGCGTGATCGGCGCTTTTCCCGGCGCAAAGGGCGTTGTGGCCGATCTCGGCGGGGGCAGTCTTGAACTCGTTGCGATCGGCGATGGCGAGGCTTCGCAAGGCGTCAGCCTGCCGCTGGGAACCTTGCGCCTGCCCGCCTTGCGCGAACAGGGCGATGAAGCTTTCGAAGCCGCGATCCAGGCCGAGCTTGAACAGACCGGCTGGGCAGCGCAGCATCCGGGGCCGCTCTACATGGTGGGCGGAACATGGCGCGCCTTTGCCAATTTCGCCATGCACAAGGACGATTACCCGCTGACCGATCCGCATGCTTTCCATCTTCCGACGAAGGAAGCCGAGCGGATCGCGAGGAAAATCGCGCAAAGCGATCCGGAGACATTGCAGGCGATCAGCGGCATTTCCTCCTCGCGCGCGGCGGGCCTGCCCGATGCAGCGGCGATGTTGCGCCCGGTGCTGGAGAAATTGCAGCCCGAGGGGCTGGTCTTCTCCTCCTGGGGTCTGCGCGAAGGCTTGCTATATCGGCAATCTTCGCCGGTTGAGCGCAGGCAGGATCCGCTGCTCGCGGCCATTGCGCATTTTACCGAGCCGCGCGGCTCCTCGCTCACCCATGCGACGCAAATCGCCGCGTGGACCGCCGCAGCAGCGCGGAACGGAGGCAATGGCAGCGAGAGGCTGCGGCTCGCCGCAACGATGATGGCCATGGCCGCCGCCCGGCTTGAGCCGAACATGCGCCTCGACCACTGTTTCGACTGGGCCATGCACAAACGCTGGATCGGCCTTGATCATCATGGCCGCGCGATGATCGGCGCGGCTTTGCGCGCGGCTTGCGGCAAGCCTGAAGCGACCACCGCGCTGTTCCGGCTTGCGGATGAAGAGAGCTTGCGCGAGGCGGCCGGATGGGGCCTTGCCATTCGCTTATGCCGCAGGATCGGTGCGGGATCGCGCTCCTCGCTCCTGACCAGCCGCCTCAGATGCGAAGATGATGGGCTGGTCCTGTGGATCGACCCGGCGCGCGCGCAGCTCGTTTCTTACAGTGTGAAGAAAGATCTGGAGAATCTTGCCAATTGGCTCAGATTGGATTGCCGGATCGAAATCAACTGATTCTTGACAATTTTGTGACAGTAAAGGCCAGAACTTGCGCTTGACGCGCCAACTGGGCAATTTTGCGAAACGTTCACAGAGAGCAAAACAGAATTATGCCTGAAACCGTCGCAAAATCTCCCGCCAATGCTCCAGAAGCCGTCGATCAGGACGCATTGAGCCTGCAGGAACTGGCAAGTGCCATTCTTGCGGGCAGCTTGCGGCCGCGGGTCAATTCCTTGCGCCGATTGGCCGAGGCCGTGCTGGCTGATCAACAAAAGCCCGCCAAGAAGAAGAAGAAATCTTCATCCGGAAGCAAGGGTTCGAACAAGAAACGCAAGCTGGCGAAAATTCCCGGTCAGAAGAAAGACCAACAAAAGGGCAAATAGCCAAGCTTCCGGTCCTCGGGTTGCATGGGGACACACAAGACGGCGGTGCGCGGGCCTCGAGGCCTGTCGCCGCCGTTCTGGTTTGAACCGGAGTTCTAGTAACCCAGACGAAGCCCGAGCCAGAAAGTACGCGGCACGCCAAGGTCGACAGATCCGCCCGAATTGCGCGTGACGATTGTCTCATCGAGCAGATTCTCGACCCGCGCCACCAGTGCCAATGGGCCCTGCAAGGCTTTTTGCGCAAACAGATCGATGGTCGTTGCGGCAGGCAGGATGTCGCTTTCCTCGTCGCTCTCGAACTGGCTTGAGACATGGCGCAAGCTGGCTGCGAGCATCCCGGCATCGCTTTGCCACACACCGCGCACGATGGCCGAAAAGCGCGGCACTTGCGGCGGGCGATTGCCATCAAGCGCAGCGGCAGCGCCGCCGTCGCGCACCTTGGCATCGGTATAAGCTACGCTTGCATCGAGCGAGAAGGGTCCGCGCGCGAGCCGCAGTTCCGCCTCGATCCCTTGCGCGTCGACCGCTTCGAGATTGCGGCGCTGGCGCAAATTCGGCTCGAGCGTGACATTGGCAATTGCGCCCTTCAGGCGGTTGTCGAACAGGGTCAGGCCAAGCGACACGCCTTTCGCCGGGGTCACATCCGCACCTACCTCGAAGCCTTCCAATCGCTCGGGCTGCAAGGCGGCATTGGCCTGCGTCACCACGGGAAACACCACGAAGGGCCGGTAAAGCTCGTTCAAAGTCGGCAGGCGAAACCCTTGGTAGGCGGCCACGCGCAATTGGAGCGCATCGCTTGCCTGCAACAGCGCGCCGCCGCGCCAGCTTGCCTGCCAAGCGCCGCGATCGGCAAAGCGGTCCTCGGAAAGAACCGCGCCGCCCGCATCGAGCGCGCGGTAGAACCCGTCTGTGATCCGGTAGCGATCAAGGCGCACCCCGCCTGTCACGGTCAGGGTGCGGGTGACTTCCCAGTCATGTTCGGCATAGAGGCCCAGATCGCTGATTTCGCCGCCGCCAAAGCGGTTTTCCTGCAAGGCGCCGGTAAAGGCCGAGAAGGAATCCTCGAACAATTCGCCCTTGCCGCCACGGTAATCGACGCCCAGCCGCAGGACATGCGCATCGCCCAATGGCGGGCGCAGTTCGAGCTTGCCGCCAATGCCGCTTGCAGGTGTGTCCTTCTGGTCGAGCACCGGAACAAAGCGGGTCGAGGAAATCACGATATTGGTGAAGTTGCGCCATTGGCCATAGGCGAGCGCCTCGAATTGCCACGCGCCCCGGCCCACCAGCCGCAAGGCGACATCCTCGCCGCGAATGGAATTGTCCGCGCCCACGAAACGAAGCGTGCGCTGGTCCTCGAAGGCTAGCGCGCTGGCCTGCATTTCGATGTCATCCCCAAGCGGCTGCACCAGCCTCCCGGCAAGCGACCAGCTGTCGAAGCTCGCCCTCGCGCTCGCCGGAACACGGTCGGCCTCGGGCGTGGTGAAAAACCCGCGCCCGCGGTCCCATCGGCCGCTGAGCACCACATGCCCCTCGCCCACCTGCGGCGCGATGCTCGCGGCAAGCTCGCTCTCGCCGCGATCATTGAGCAGGGCCGAAGTCGTGCCTTGGCCCAAGGTTTCCGGCCCGGCACTTTCGAGCTGGATCGTGCCCGCCAGCGCGCCTGCGCCAAATGGCCCCGCGCCCCCGCCCCGCGTCACCTCTATTGCCGCGATCCGGTCCGGCGCGAGCGCGCTGTAGGGGATGTAACCGAAGAAGGGATCGCCCATCGGCACGCCGTCGAGCAAGACCAGCGCGCGGCTTGCTGCATTGCCGCCAAGCGCGCGCAAGGTCGCGCCTTGGGCGGAGGGATTGGCCGAGCGGCTGTCTGAACGGCGAAACTGCTGAAAGCCGGCTACGCTGCCCAGCGCATCTTCGAGGCGGCCCGATCCCGTCGTGGTCAGCACTTCGCGCTCGATCCTGACCGAAGCATAGGCTGGCGCGGCGGGCGTATCGGGAAGCCCTTCGCCGGTGACCACGATCACGGCGTCTTCGCCCTGCTGCGAAGCTTCGCGCATCTCCTGCGCTGCCAGCGGCGCAGCCCACGAAATCAGCGGCGTCAGCAATACAGCGGCCAGCAGCCTATGATCCATTGCACTTACAACCCATCGAGAAAATCATCGCCCACAGCTGGCGCGGGGGCTTCATCGCGCGGCGGTTCACTATGGGGCTGGTCTTTCTTGTCAATGGCTTGCGCGTCAGGCTGTTGTTCTTCGCCGATCGGGGCATCCCCGGCTTCCGGGCGTTCGCGCGCGTTGCGGCGGTGATAGGCGCGCGTCCGGACGAACTGCGCCAAAGGCGTCGCCGGATCGACTTTGACCAGCGGATAGGGCGCGAGCTGCGTGCCGACATAGGTCAGGATTGCGGTGTCCTCCCCGGTCAACTCGAAGCGGAAGATATCGGGGATCGCGCCGGGACGCGGGTCATCGAAGCTTAGTTCCACCTGTCCTGCAAATTCCAGCCCGGCCATCGAGCGCACCTCCTCGCTGCCGCTCATCTGCGTGAAGAGCACGCCGTTGCTGTGGAAACTGGCAGGCCGGGTCCAGATGCCCGACCAATTGTCGTCCTCGCCCTCAGCGATGTCGAAGCGGAAGATAACCGCCTCCTCAATCTGGAAAGCCCAGCTGCCCTCCAGCGCCTGCTGCGCCGAAGCGGGGATCGCGGGCAGCAGCGCGATCAGCGGGGCCAGCAAGAGGGCAATCAGGGCGCGCAACAGCATCAGCTTCATTGTGGCGCGGGTGCGCCCGCTTTGGCAAGCGAAAGCAGGCCGCAAAAGCGGCCGCAAATGCGGGACTTGCCTCCCGCGCGCCGGATTGCCACTTGGCGCACCGAAGCCTAGGGTTTCGCACCGTTCGCAGCACAGGATAAATATGGCCCGGATCATCGATGGACGCGCAATCGCGGCGCAACTTGACGCGCAGACCAAGGCGCAGGTCGATGCGATGCTCGAAGCCGGGCACGCGCGGCCGGGGCTTACGGTCATTCTGGTGGGCGAGGATCCCGCGAGCCAGGTCTATGTCCGCCACAAGATCAAGGCCTGCGCGCGCGTGGGCATCAGTTCGACCGAGCATCGCCTGCCATGGGACACAT
>DAIQNS010000063.1:0-6310 GCA_036788315.1 Alteraurantiacibacter sp.
TTCTTCCTTGGAGAGGTAGGGCCGGTCGTATTCAGGCGCATCTGCGGCCAGGGGACCGAGCGGAATGTCGCAAACCACCTCGCCGTTGAACTCCAGTACCATGTGCCGTGTATCGGTCACTTCGCCGATGATCGCGAAATCGAGTTCCCATTTGGCGAAGATCGCCGACGCCATTGCTTCCTTGCCGGGCTTGAGCACCATGAGCATGCGCTCCTGGCTCTCGCTCAGCATCATCTCGTACGGTGTCATGCCCTCTTCGCGGCAGGGCACCTTGTTCATGTCGAGGCGAATGCCAGCCTTGCCATTGGTGGCCATTTCCACGCTGGATGAGGTGAGGCCCGCCGCGCCCATGTCCTGAATGGCGACAATCGCATCGGTCGCCATGAGTTCAAGGCATGCTTCTATAAGCAATTTCTCGGTGAAGGGATCGCCCACCTGCACCGTGGGCCGCTTCGCTTCTGCATCCTCGCCGAAATCGGCGCTCGCCATGGTGGCGCCGTGAATGCCGTCGCGCCCGGTCTTGGAGCCGACATAGACGATCGGATTGCCAACGCCTGTTGCTGCCGAATAGAAAATGCGGTCCGCATCTGCGATGCCCACGGTCATGGCGTTGACGAGAATATTGCCATCATACGCCGGGTGGAAATTCGTCTCACCCGCCACGGTCGGCACGCCCACACAATTGCCATAGCCGCCGATCCCAGCCACCACGCCCTGCACAAGATGCTTCATCCGAGGGTGATCTGGCCGACCGAATCGCAGCGCATTGGCATTGGCCACAGGGCGCGCGCCCATCGTGAATACATCGCGCAAGATGCCGCCAACGCCCGTCGCAGCGCCCTGATAAGGCTCGATATACGAGGGGTGGTTATGGCTCTCCATCTTGAAGATGGCTGCCAGTTTCGTCCCGTCGGGCCCGTCGCCAATGTCGATGACGCCGGCATTCTCGCCCGGGCCGCAGATCACCCATGGTGCCTGCGTGGGCAGCTTTTTCAGATGCAGGCGCGAGGATTTGTACGAACAATGCTCGGACCACATTACCGAGAAGATTCCCAGTTCCACCAGATTGGGCTCCCGGCCAAGGCCAGCGAGCACGCGCTCATATTCTTCGGGGGACAGACCGTGCTGTTCGACGATTTCGGGTGTTATTTCGCTCATGTCGCTCGCCTCTAACGCCGCTCATTGGGGAGCGCCAGCCCTCCCGCGCTTGACCCCACAAGCATTACTGCGCCAAACGGGTGCGATGAACGAATTAGATGCCCAGATTGGCGCAATGAGCTTTGAGGAAGCGCTGACCGCGCTCGAGGATGTGGTCCGGCGGCTGGAAAGCGGCGATGTGCCGCTCGACGATTCGATCCAGCTTTACGAGCGCGGGGAGGCCTTGCGCAAAGCTTGTCAGGCGCGGCTCGATGCAGCACAGGAGCGGATCGAGAAAATCGTCAAGGACGAGGGTGGGGCGGTCAAATCCGCTGTACCCTTCGATGCGGACTGAGCGGGGCGATGGGACTGGTGCTGGCCGATGATGTGCTCGGGCGCGGGGTTCAGATAGTCCAGCGCGAAGTCGACACACTGTTCGATGCGCTTCTGCCTGTGCCCGAGGACAGCCGTGCGCCTTTGATCGAAGCGATGCGCTATGCCGCGATTGGCGGCGGCAAGCGGATCCGTCCTCTACTGCTGATCACCGTTGCGGAAATGTACGGGGCGAGCCGGCAAGCCGCGGTGCGCGCGGGCTGCGCGCTCGAGGCGATCCATGTCTATTCGCTGATCCATGATGATCTGCCGTGCATGGACAATGACGATATGCGCCATGGCAAGCCCACGCTGCACAATGTCTACGACGAAGCGACCGCTGTTCTGGCAGGCGATTGCCTGCACGCGCTCGCTTTCGAGATTCTCGGCGGCACCGAAGTGAGCGGCGACCCGTTCATCCGCGCCGAGCTCGTTCGCGCGCTGGCCAGCGCCAGCGGGCACAATGGCATGGCCGGTGGTCAGGTGATGGACATGGCCGCTGATGAGCAGAAGTTCGATCTGCATCAGGTCACAAGGCTGCAGCAACTGAAAACCGGCGCGCTGCTTTGCGCGGCTGTGGAAATGGGCGCGATCCTGGCAAAAGTGCCCGAGGAAGCGCGTGGCCATTTGCGCAATTACGCGCGCGATATCGGGCTGGCTTTCCAGATTGCCGACGATCTTCTTGATGAAGAAGGCGATGAGGAAAAAGCCGGCAAGGCGCTGCGCAAGGATGCAGGGCAGGGTAAGGCGACTTTCGTTTCGCTGATGGGCGCGGACAAGGCCCGCGAGCAGGCCAAGGCGCTGAGCGAACAGGCAATCGGCCATTTGCAGCAACATGGCAAGGAAGCCGATCTGCTACGCGCGCTGGCGCGATTTATCGTGGAACGTGATCGATAAAGCGCCGCGTGCTTGAGGGAGAATTATTATGAGCGAACGGGTCGGCATCTATCCCGGCACTTTCGATCCGGTGACTTTGGGCCATGCCGATATCATGCGGCGCGGCAGCAAGATGGTCGACAAGCTGGTTATCGGGGTCACCACCAATCCTTCGAAAAACCCGATGTTCACGACACAGGAGCGGATTGGCATGGTGCTCGGCGAAGTCGAACGGCTGGGCCTTGGCAATATCGAGGTGAAAAGTTTCGACGCGCTGCTCATGCGGTTTGCCGAGAGGGAAGGCGCAAGCATCATCATTCGCGGGCTGCGCGCGGTGTCCGATTTCGAATATGAATTCCAGATGGCAGGCATGAACCAGCAATTGAACGCCGACATCGATCTTGCCTTCCTGATGGCGGATGTTTCGCTGACACCGATCGCTTCCAAGCTGGTCAAGGAGATCGCCATGTATGGCGGCAATATCTCGAGATTTGTCAGCGCCGATGTCTGCGCGCAGGTCGAGGCGCGTGTTGGCGAGATTGGCCGGCTGGGAACAGACTGATCAGCCGGTGGAATCACATTCATTGAACTGTCAGCCAGCTTTGACTAGAGCACCCCATCATCCAACAGCATCAGACAGGTCCATGATCCGATATTTTGCCCCTCTGGCGCTGGCCGCCACGCTCGGTTTTTCCGCAATGCCAATCGCTGCGCAAGACACAGGACTGTCGCCGGCGCTCGAAAACACGGAAAACCGCAATACCGAGTTGGCGCGGATGCCGATCAAGGTGAACATGAACATGGAAGAGGACCGGGAGAATATCCTGTTCCTCGACCTTTCCACGGGCGAGCGCGTGGCGATCCGTCTGGTGCCCGAATGGGCGCCGAATCATGTGGAGCGGATCAAGACGCTGACGCGCGAAGGCTTTTATGATGGTGTGATTTTCCACCGCGTGATCGATGAATTCATGGCGCAGACTGGAGATCCGACGGGCACTGGCCTTGGTGGCTCGGAACTGCCGGACCTTGAAGAAGAGTTCAACATGCTCCCGCACGTCCGCGGCTCGGTAGCGATGGCACGCCAGGCGAATAATACCGACACCGCGAACAGCCAGTTTTTCATCGTTTTCTACCCGCGCTTCTCGCTTGATCGCAATTATACCAATTTCGGTCGTGTCATCTCGAACATGCCCGCGGTCGATGCGATTGAACGCGGACAGCCACCGAGCAATCCCACGCAGATTCTGCAGGCATCGATTGCGGCTGACAACAAGCCGCAAAGAATGCCCGGCGCGCAGGCTTCGCAGCCCGAAGAGCGCGTGACACTCGACATGCTGAACGCCGCTTCCTCCGAATAGGTGGTTTCGCAGCACGCTCCATGAAGGTCGAGCTGTTCGATTTTGATCTGCCGCCAGAGCTGATCGCGCTGCGCCCCGCGCGCCCACGCGATGCCGCGCGCATGTTGTTCGTGCCGGGCAATGGCGCTTTGGAAGACCGCGGCGTCCTCGATTTGCCCAGTTTGCTGCAAGCGGGCGATGTGCTCGTATTCAATGATACTCGCGTCATACCGGCGCAGCTTGAAGGGCAGCGCGGGGAGGCGCGGATTGGCGCGACCTTGCACAAACGCCTCGACCTGCGCCGCTGGCAGGCTTTCATCCGCAATGCCAAGCGCCTGCGCGAAGGCGATCTCATCGAATTTGCAAATGGCGTCAGTGCGACGGCCGAAGAGCGCCACAAGGACGGCAGTTTCACGCTCGCCTTTGCTGGCGATGAGCCAGTTGAAATCCTGCTGGAGCGCGCCGGCCGTATGCCGCTGCCGCCCTATATTGCAGGCAAGCGCGCGGTCGATGCAGATGATCTGCGCGATTATCAGACAATGTTCGCCGCGCAGGATGGCGCCGTTGCCGCGCCGACAGCGGCATTGCACTTTACCGAGCGGCTTGTTTCCGCGCTGGACGAGGCCGGGATCATCCGTGAAACGCTGACGCTGCATGTGGGTGCGGGGACGTTCCTGCCGGTGAAGGCCGAAGGCACCGCCGATCATCAGATGCATTCCGAATGGGGCCAGATCGCGGACGAAACTGCAGCAAGGCTGAATGCAGCGAAACAGGCTGGCGCGCGGATAATCGCGGTGGGCACCACGAGCCTGCGGCTGCTCGAAAGCGCAGCCCGCGAGGATGGCACAATCGTGCCATTTGCCGGCGATACCGATATCTTCATCACGCCAGGCTACCGCTTCCGGGCGGTCGACGGCTTGATGACCAATTTCCACCTTCCCAAATCCACGCTGATGATGCTCGTCAGCGCGCTGATCGGACGCGAGAGGATGATGGCGGCCTATGCGCATGCCATCGCCAACAACTACCGCTTCTATTCGTACGGCGACAGCTCACTGCTTTTGCCCGAGCGCTGACCGGACCTGTTGCAAAGCGCAGGCAAAAGCGCGATTGCAACAGCATGAGCGAACCCATTCTCGACATTCGCGGCCTTGAGAAAACCTATCGCGGCGGCACCAAGGCGCTCGCCGGTGTCGATCTGCAGATCAGGCGCGGCGAGATTTTTGCACTGCTCGGCCCCAATGGCGCGGGCAAGACGACGCTGATCGGGGCGATTTGCGGGCTCGTGCGGCCAACGGCAGGGACAGTGCATGTCTTTGGCGAGGATCTGCTGCGCTACCCCAAACGGCTGCGCCAACGCATCGGGCTGGTGCCGCAGGAGATCAGCCTCGACATGTTCGACAAGGTGATCCGGCAGGTGCGCTATTCGCGCGGCATGTTTGGCTGCGCGCCCGACGAGGCGCGCATCGAGGAAGTGCTGCGCGCGCTCAGCCTTTGGGACAAACGCGATGCATCGGTGCGCGAATTGTCCGGCGGGATGAAGCGGCGGGTGATGATCGCCAAGGCGCTTTCTCATGATCCGGAACTGCTGTTCCTCGACGAGCCGACCGCCGGGGTGGATGTCGAATTGCGCCGCGATATGTGGAAGCAGATCGGCAAGCTGCGCGAGCGCGGCGTGACCATCATCCTGACCACGCATTACATCGAGGAAGCCGAAGAAATGGCCGACCGGGTCGGCGTGATCAACAAGGGCGAAATCCTGCTCGTCGACAGCAAGGCTGAGATGATGAAGCGGCTGGGCCGGACCGAAGCGCATTTCACGCTGGCGAGCCCGCTGGCCGAGGTTCCACCAGCGCTTGCTGCGTTTCCGCTCGCGCTCGAGCAGCAGGGCGCGCGGCTCGTTTATCGCGGAGGCGACGGTGAAGGCAAAGGGCGGCGCGAAATTGCGGAAGTGGCGCAGATATTGACCCGCCAGAACATCGGCTTTGTCGGGCTGGAGACGCGCGATTCCTCGCTTGAAGACATTTTCGTGCAATTGGTCGGGGACCGGCAGGAGCAGGCGGCATGATGGGCGGCGGTCTCAATCTTCGCGCGGCACTGGCGATTTTCAAACACGAAGTGATGCGCATGTTCCGCACGATCTTCGGCTCGATCCTCTCGCCGGTCATCACGACATCGCTTTATCTGGTGGTGTTCGGCGCGGCGATGTCCGAGCGGGTCGAAACCGATCTTGGCGTGCCTTACGGCGCTTTCATCGTGCCCGGCCTCCTGATGCTGACATTGCTGTCTGAAAGTACCAGCAACGCCAGTTTCGGCATTTACATGCCCAAATTCACAGGGGCGATTTATGAGCTCTTGTCGGCTCCGGTCGGCTTTGCCGAGACACTGATCGGCTTTGTCGGTGCAGCGGCGGTGAAATCGCTCATTCTCGCGGCGATCATTCTTGGGACGGCTGCGCTGATCGTCGACTACGAGATCCGCTATCCGGTACTGGCTTTCGGTTATATCCTGCTGGTCGCAGCAACATTCTCACTGCTCGGCTTCATCATCGGGCTGTGGGCCAATGGCTTCGAGAAGTTGCAGATCAT
>DAIQNS010000063.1:6320-10595 GCA_036788315.1 Alteraurantiacibacter sp.
ACGGGATTGCCGCGCGTCAGTTGGGCCTCGGCTTCGGCGAGTGGATGCGATTCGGCGTGCCGGCGGTTCTGGTGCTGATGCCGCTGACTTTCCTCGGTGGCACATTCTATTCGATCGAAGTCCTGCCCGAGCCGTGGCGCTCCATTTCGATGGTCAATCCGGTGGTCTATCTTGTAAATGGCCTGCGCTGGACCTTCCTTGGCACCTCGGATTTTCCGATCGCGCTTTCTTTCGGCATGACGCTTGGTTTCCTGCTGCTGTGTACGTTCATCATCGCACTGATTTTCAAGACAGGCTGGCGATTGCGCGAATGATTGGCTAGCGGACGGTATGCGAAGCTTTTACTCCTTTTTGCTTTTCACCGTCGCACTTGTCTGCGCGCATCCTGCCTTCTCGCAGGTGATCAATGCGCCGCCGCCAAATGAGGGCCCGGCGCCCGAACCCACGCTGCCCGTCTCGGTGCAGCAGATGCTCGATGCCGCGGTTGCCAGCGGAAACAGGGATCAGGTCAAGACGATCGTCGATATTGCCAAAAAGACCAACCCGGATTTCGAAGAACAGATCGAGGCGGTATGGTCCGAATTCCAGGCAGATCAGCGCCGCCTCGCCAGTCGACGGGCGCGCCAGCACGAGGAGGTCATTCGCAAAGCCGGCTTGTTCGAATTGTGGAAGGGCAGGGGCCAGATCGGCGCGTACCAGTCGAGCGGCAATAATGACAGCATCGGCATAACCGCCTCGCTCAACCTGGAGCGCAAAGGGATCGACTGGACCCACAAGCTGGACGCCAGCGCAGACTACCGCCGCAACAACGGCCGCACGCAGCGCGAACAATTCCGCCTGACTTACGAGCCGAACTATCAAATCGATGACGGCTTCTTCGGCTATGGGCTTGCGCAGTTCGAGCGCGACCGGCTGCAGGGGTATTCGGCGCGCTATTCGCTGTCCGGTGGCGTTGGATACAAACTGGTCAATACCGATGAAATCGCCCTCTCGGCCAAACTGGGGCCTGCGGTTCGCTATTCGGAATTCATCGGCGGAGCGAGCGAATCGCGCCTCGCTGCGCTTGTGGGCCTGGATTTCGACTGGCAGCTCGCAGAAAAGCTGAAGTTCACGCAGGACGCCAACGCCGTGGCGGAAACGGGCGGTTCGGCGGTAGTGTTCATCGGCAGCTCGAACACCAGCATCAATCTTGTCAGCGGCTTTGAAGCAGGCGTGACGAACAGGCTGACCACGCGGCTGTCCTGGACGCTCGAATATGACAGCGATCCTCCTCCGGGCGGCGTGACGACCGATACCTTGAGCCGCTTCACCCTGATCTATGGCTTCTGAAAAACTCCGCTTCTCCTTCTCGGTAAACGCGTGCGACGGCAATGCGCGCACCGGGACGATTGCCATGCGCCGGGGCACGATCCGCACACCTGCCTTCATGCCCGTTGGTACCGCCGCCAAGGTCAAAGCCATGCGGCCCGAGGAAGTGCGCGCAAGCGGCGCCGACATCATTCTTGGCAACACCTACCATCTGATGCTGCGCCCGGGCGCTGAGCGCATGGCGCGGCTTGGCGGCCTGCACCAGTTCATGCGCTGGAACCGCCCGATCCTCACCGATAGCGGCGGTTATCAGGTGATGAGCCTTTCCGATCTGCGCAAGCTGACCGAGGAGGGCGTCGAGTTCCGCAGCCATATCGATGGCTCAAAGCACATGCTCACACCCGAACGCTCGATGGAAATCCAGCGCCTGCTCGGCTCGGACATCGTCATGGCGTTCGACGAATGTCCGCGCGCGGATCGACCTCTGGCGGAAATCGAGACGAGCATGGAACTTTCGATGCGCTGGGCGCAGCGTAGCCGCGATGCCTTCGATGCGGGGGGAGAACATGCCGCCTCTGCGGCGCTGTTCGGCATTCAGCAGGGCGCTCTGGACGAGGGCCTACGCGCGCGCTCGGCCGAGGCTTTGCGCGCCATCGGGTTTGACGGATACGCCATTGGCGGGCTGGCTGTGGGCGAGGGGCAGGAAGCGATGTTCCGGGTGCTCGATTACGCGCCTGGCCAATTGCCCGAGGATGCGCCGCGCTATCTTATGGGCGTGGGCAAGCCCGATGATCTGGTCGGCGCGGTGGAGCGCGGGGTCGACATGTTCGATTGCGTGCTGCCCACCCGCTCAGGCCGCAATGGGCAGGCCTTTACCTGGTCCGGCCCCTTGAACCTGCGCAACGCCCGCTTTGCCGAGGACACACGCCCGCTCGATCCGCGCTGCTCGGGACCGTGCTGCGCATCCTATTCGCGAGCCTATCTGCACCATTTGCACAAATCTTCCGAGATTTTGGGCGCAATGCTGGTTACGCAGCACAATTTGCACTTCTACCAGCAGCTCATGTCTGCCATGCGCGAAGCGATTGCTGCAGGGTCCTTTGCGCAATTTGCCGAGGGTTTCCGGCGCGAATATCTTGGAGCGAATGCGTGAGTGTGAAGCAGCCCGAAGAATGCCAGTCAATGCACGATGTGCGCGCAGGCGTTGATGCTACCGATGCTGCGCTGATCGAACTATTGGCAACGCGGTTTGCCTATATGGACGCCGCGGCCCGGATCAAGCCCCAGCGCGACGATGTGCGCGATGAGGAGCGCAAAGCAGCCGTGATCGAAGCGGTGCGCGCCGATGCTCAAGCTCGCGGCCTTCCCGCGGACGCTTTGGCTCAGATGTGGGACCAGCTTGTCGAAGCGAGCATCGCGCATGAACTCGTCCAGTGGGACCGGCTGCGCAGGTAACGCCCGGCAGAAACGAAAAGGGCGACCCCTCAGGATCGCCCTCTGCAATTCACGATTGGCAATCAATCAGCGCGAATAGAACTCGACCACCAGATTGGGTTCCATCTGCACGGGATAGGGCACTTCGTCGAGCGTGGGCACGCGCGTGAAGGTCACCTTGTCAGTGCCATCGGTGGCCACATATTCGGGAATGTCACGCTCGGGCAGGCTTTGCGCTTCAATCACGAGCGCCATTTCCTTGGCCTTGCTGCCCAGGCTGATGACATCGCCCACATCGCAGCGACGCGAGGCAATGTTGCACCGGACACCGTTCACGAAAATATGGCCATGGCTCACAATTTGGCGCGCGGAGAAAATCGTCGGCGCGAATTTGGCGCGATAAACGATCATGTCGAGGCGGCGTTCGAGCAGGCCGATGAGGTTCTGGCCGGTATCGCCCTTCATGCGCGCAGCTGCCTTGTACGTCGAACGGAACTGCTTTTCCGTCACATCGCCGTAATAGCCCTTGAGCTTCTGCTTGGCACGCAATTGCAGGCCGAAGTCAGAGATCTTGCTCTTGCGGCGCTGACCATGCTGGCCGGGGCCGTAGGCGCGCTTGTTTACCGGAGAATTGGGACGACCCCAAATGTTCTCGCCCATCCGGCGGTCGAGCTTATGCTTGGCGCTTGTGCGCTTTGTCATGTGACATTCCTTCAATCAGCTGTCTCTGCCCCAGCGGCAGAGCTTGAACCCGGCATCGCACCATCATGGCGATTTCCATGATGCGGCCACTGCTTCACCGGGGTGCAGGGCCAATTAGCGAAGGCGCGCGTTTAGCAGTGCTGCCACAGAAATCAAGTCTCGCGCTCGCCCTTGGCAAGTGTGCTGAGAACTCCGCGCATGGTGCGCACCTGCAAGTGGTTCCAGCGCGGCTGTGTCAGCAATGTGCGAAGGTTCCTGCGTGTGGCGACCGCGCGGTCTGTTGGAAAAAAGTAGCCCTTGGGCTCGAGCATTGCCTCCAGCTGCGCAACCAGGCCTTCGAGTTCCTCCTGCGGCGCGGGCGGAAGCTCTTCCTCCCTTGTCGGAACTGACAGCCCGCGATGTCTGGACAGCTCATAGGCCACAAGGATCACCGCCTGTGCCAGATTGAGCGAACCGAACTCCGGATTGATCGGAACGGTCACGATCGTGCGGGCAAGAGCCACGTCGTCGGCATCGAGGCCCGAACGCTCGGGCCCGAACAGGAAGGCGCTGCGGCCAAGGTCCTGTGCAACCGCCAGCGCAGCATCCTCAGGCGTGAGCACCGGCTTTGTCACCCCGCGCTTACGCACGGTCGTTGCGTAGACATGCGCACAGTCAGCCACAGCCTCGGCTGTCGTGGCAAAGACCTGCGCCTTGTCGAGCACGCTGTCCGCGCCCGATGCTGCTGGGCCGGCCGAAGGATTGGGCCAGCCATCGCGCGGCGCCACCAGCCGCAGCTCTGTCAGACCGAAATTGAGCATGGCGCGCGCCGCCTTGCCGATATTCTCGCCC
>DAIQNS010000064.1:0-1208 GCA_036788315.1 Alteraurantiacibacter sp.
AGGGCAAAATGGCGCGGATCGTAGCCCTGCTGCACACTGGTCATGCGCAGCGCGCCGAACATGTTCTCATTCACGATATCGATGATCCCGCGCGCGGCATCCATCAGCGGAATGTTCAGCGCATCAGCGATTTTCTGCACCGCCTTCTTCGCGCCTTCGCGGTCGAGCTTGAATGTGCCACCGAGGAGATCCTCGGGCAGATAACCGAGCACCACATTGGCATCGGTCACCGTCGGTTCCTCGCCGCCCTTGCCATAGGCCACCGGCCCCGGCGCCGCGCCAGCAGACTGCGGGCCGACCCGCAAGGCGCCGGTCAATTGCGGGACATAAGCAATCGAGCCACCGCCCGCGCCCACCGTCTTCACATCGAGCGAGGAAGCGCGCACCGAGAGGTGCCCCACTTCGGTCGTGCGAACACGGCGCGGGGTGAGATTTTCGATGAGCGCAACGTCTGTCGAAGTGCCGCCGACATCTAGGGTAAGGATATTCTTGATCCCGGCATTCTTGCCAACCCACAGCGCGCCCGTCACCCCGCCGGCAGGGCCGGACATGAGGATGTTGACCGGATGCTCCTCGGCCTTCTGGCTCGACATCAAGCCGCCGTCCGAACGCAGGAGCGAGAGCTTTCCGGCGAATTTGGCGGCTTCAAGCTTGTTGCGCAGATTGGAGATGTACTTGCTCACCACCGGGCGCACCGAGGCATTCGCCACGGTCGAGAGGGTGCGCTCATACTCCTGCATTTCGGGCAGGACTTCGTGGCTCAGGGACACCGGCACACCGGGCATGATCTCTTCTGCAATTTCGCCAATGCGGGCTTCATGCGCGCCATTAACGTAGGAATTGAGCAGGCTGACGGTGATCGCCTCGACGCCTGCGTCCTTCAGCGCGCTAAGCTTCTTGCGGATTTCCGCCTCGTCGATGCCGCGCACTTCCTTGCCGTCGGCGCCCATGCGGCCCTTGACTGTGACGGTATCTTCCAATGCCGCGAGCGGCTCGGGCTTGGGCCAGATGATCCAACCTGCCAGCCCGCCGGGGACGAAGCTGCGCGCGATCTGCATCACGTCGCGATAGCCCTCGGTGACGATCAGGCCAACGCGTGCGCCCTTGCCTTCCAAGACAGCGTTGGTGGCAACGGTGGTGCCGTGCAGGAAGAACTCGATTTCCGCCGGATCAACGCCGGCATCGCCGGTGATCGCTTCGACGCCGGT
>DAIQNS010000064.1:1235-6608 GCA_036788315.1 Alteraurantiacibacter sp.
GGAGCTGTCATGCGGGGTCGAGGGGGTCTTGTGACGCCAGAACGCGCCTGTTTCATTGTCGAACAGCAGCAAATCGGTGAACGTACCGCCAACATCGACGCCAAGCCTATAACGCATCAGGCAACTTCCCTTTCCTCTTGGGGTTTGTCTTGCTTGGCGCGCGGAAATCCGCCCGCCTTGCCCACCATCGCGGGCAGTGTCTTGTTCATCGCGCCAGCAAACCAGCGGTTCGTGGCGATCAAAGCATCGAGATCGAGCCCGGTCGCAATACCGGCGCGCTCAAGCATGTAGGTCACATCCTCGGTCCCGACATTGCCCGCCGCGCCCGGCGCGAAGGGGCAGCCGCCAAGCCCGCCGATCGAGGCATCGATGGTGCGCGCGCCTTCGCCGATCGCGGCCCACACATTGGCAAGGCCGGTGCCGCGCGTGTTGTGAAAATGCAGCCGGATGGGCAGCGGGTCGATGGCCTTGCGCACCTTGGCCACCAGCCTTGCGACATGCGCCGGATTGGCGACGCCAATCGTGTCGGCAAGCGCGATCTCGACCGGACCTGCTTCCGCCAGCGCAGTGGCCATCGCCACCACGCGGTCCTCGGCCACTTCGCCTTCGAACGGGCAACCGAAACTAGCGGCAATCGTCGCCTGCGCGGTGAGGCCGGATTGCTTGGCGAGGGCAATGATGTCCTTGGCCATTGCGACCGAGCCCTCGCTCGTCTGACCCTGATTTTTCTGCGCGAAAGTATCGGTGGCGACGCATACTGCGCCCAACTGGTCGATCCGGCCCGTGGCAATCGCGCGCTCGGCTCCGCGCATGTTCATGACAAGGCCGATATAGGTCACATCCATGCGCTCGGGCAGCCCGGCGCAGACTTCATCGGCATCGGCCATTTGCGGGACAGCCTTGGGATTGACGAAACTGGTCACTTCAATGCGCCGCGAGCCCGCTGCAATGGCGCGCTCGATTAGCGCGAGTTTGGTTCTGGTGGGCACCTGCTCAGGCTCGTTCTGCAATCCGTCACGCGGGCTGACTTCGAGCATCTCGATGGTTTCTGTATACATTTTCTCTATCCCGCTTCTCGTTTCGCCTTGGCAGAGCCGGCAATGCCATGCGCATCGGCATAGGCATGGTAGGCTCGGCGAATATGCGCGCTCATGATATCTCCCGCCCATGCCTCGTCCGCACGCGCAAAGGCAGCAAGCAATTCGCAGTGTTCGCGGTGCGAACGCCGCAACTCCTCGCGGCTGTAGCTTTGCGCCGTACGCCAGACGACCGGCTGCTCGACCAGGCTGGCGAGCACGCAGGACAGCCTCGGCGATGCCGCGGCTTCAAGCACCAGCGCGTGAAATTGCCGGTTCGCTTCCAGAAACGCCTCGACATCAGGCACTTCCGTTTGCGTTGCTTTTCCTATCAAATCACTGGTTTCATGAAGTTTTCTTAGGTTTTTCGGCGTAACTCTCACAGCCGCCCGGCGCGCGGCCAAGCTTTCTGCAATGGCGCGCAATTCGAACATGTCGGCCACATCATCGAGCGACCATTGCGCCACGAAGCTGCGCTGCGAATCCGAGCGCGCAACGAGCAATTCGGCTTCCAGCCGCCGCAACGCCTCGCGGATCGGCGTGCGCGAAACGCCGCAACGCTCCGCCAGAGCCACTTCGCCCAGCGGCGCACCTGGAGCAAGCTCGCCCGCCAGGATAAGCGCCCTGATATGCGCATAAGCTCGGTCGGACGCGCTGGACATGCATTCCCCTGAGGCGATTCGTGTGTGATGCAGATTAAACACGCCTTGTATACAAATTTGCGGCAAGCAACAAGACAGGTTGCCAAGCGGGCGATCCTCAACAAAATAGCATCCGGTTACAAAACATACCGGACCAGGGGATTTTTCATGCGTTTTTCCAAGGCTTTTCTGCTTGCCTCACTCAGCATCGGCACGCTCGCACCGGCCGCCGCTCTCGCGCAAGGCACCGGACAATCCGCACAATCGGGTAACAGTAGCGACGATGTGATCATGGTCACCGCGCGCCGCACCGATGAAACCCTGCAGGACACGCCCGCCTCGGTTTCGGTGCTGACCGCTGCCGCGCTCGAGAATACCGGCGCCGACAATGCCGCCGACTTCGCGCAGCTTACCCCCGGCGTCACCATCGTTACCGGCACGGCTGAAGCGGGCGATACGCAGATCAACATCCGCGGCATCAACGGCACGCGCGATGCCGAAAGCTCGATCGCGCTGGTGGTCGACGGCATTCTCAAGACCAACACCGCGCAGCTCAATCAGGTGCAGGGAACCTTGAGGCAGGTCGAAATCCTGAAAGGGCCGCAAGGCGCGCTTTACGGCCGTAACGCCGCCGCGGGCGCAGTCGTCATCCAGACGCTCAAGCCCGGCTCGAGCTATGAAGGCGAACTCGTGTTCTCGGCCGCGAATGAGAACACCTATCAGGGCAATGCCTATGTCTCGGGCCCGATCGGCGAGAGCGTGGGCTTTGTCGCATCTGGCTATTACCGGCGCACCGACGGCTTTTACACCAACGACTTCCTCAACGACGATGTCGTCGACAATCAGGAAGTGTGGTCGCTCGACGGACGACTGGTGATCGAGCCGGGCGTGGACACCGAGATCGACGCCAAGATCCGTTATTCGGAACTGCGCGGCGCTTCGATCAATTACAATTCCTCGTTCCACCTGCCCAATTTCGCAGGCAGCAACCCCGCGTTCTTCGAGGATGTGAACGAGCACGAGTTCAACTTCGTCGGCAATATCCGCCCGATCAACGAGCAGAACAGCTTCGATGCGTCGATCAAGCTGGAACATGCCTTCGGCGACGTCACCATGACGGCCTGGGCGCTCTATTCGAATGTCTCGCAATTGTTGACCGCTGACGGCACTTCAGCCGATTTCGGCCGCTACATCAGTGCCGCGCTTCCCTCAGGCCAGAATGCAGTCAACGCCTGTTTCGACAGCACTGCGGACCTCACCGGCTTCCCCGTCAACCAGCCCGGCTTTGTCGGCGAATTGCCGGTGCCGTTCATCTTCAATGTCGCGCAAGGCTCGACCTTCGGCGCATTCGGCCCTTCAACCTGCGACGGCACGCAATTGCAAATCCGCGACCAGAAAGACTTGAGCGCCGAAGTCCGCCTCGCCTTCGACGATGGCGGTCCTGTAACCTGGCAGATGGGCGGCTATTACCTCACGCTCGAGCGGGAAGTCGGCGTCAGCCTTGGCGCAGACCTCGGGCAGGGCGCGAGCCGCCAGCTGTTCAACGGCCCGGGCAGCTCCAACCCAACTTCGCTGCTGCTCGCCGACGCTTTCGACACCGACGTCTACGCGCTGTTCGGCTCGGTCGAATGGCAGCCGAACGAGCAGTTCACCGCAGGCCTTGCGCTACGCTACGATATCGAAAAACGCGATACCAATTCGCTCGTACCCGTTGGCGCGCTCGATCCCTTCACCGGCGGGCCGATCAATCCGGGTCAGGCCTTTGGCGCACTCACACCCAAGAACGAAACCTTCGCGCAAGGGCAGCCCAAGGTGACACTCAGCTACCGGCCCAATGACGACCTCAACCTCTATGCCAACTGGGGCATCGGGTTCAAATCGGGCGGCTTCAACAACCAGGGCTCAGCCGCGATCGTCGATGCCAATTTCAACGATTTCATCGGCGCCAATGTCGTGATCGAGGATCTTTACGACAAGGAAGTCTCGAGCGCCTTTGAAGCAGGCCTCAAGGGCAATCTGCTGGGCGGCATGGTCACTTTCGATCTGGCAGGTTTCTACACCAAGGTCGATGACATGCAGTTCTTCGAATTCTTCGTGGGCTCCTTCGGCCTCCTGCGCGTGGTCTCGAACATCGACGAGGTCGAGCTTTACGGCGCGGAAGTGAACCTGACTGTCGAGCCGACCGATGGCCTGCGTCTGTTCGGCGCGTTCAACGTGACCGAAAGCGAAATCAAGGAAAACGCCTCGCGCACCTACACCGTGGGCAACAAGTCGCCCTACACTGCGGACTACACGCTCAACCTTGGCGGCGAACTTGATGTGCCGCTGTCGAACTCGATCGATTTCGTGGCGCGTGCCGATTACCGCCTGACCGGCCCGACCTGGTTCCACACCGTGCAGGACCAGGCAGAGCTGCGCCCCACGCTGTTCTCGGGCCTCCTGCCGCTCGACAAGGGCCCGGGCAGCCTCACCTTGCCCGGCTTCGTGGGTGATGCCGATTATTCGGTCGCCCAGCGCGACAGCTTTGGCATCGTCAATCTGCGCGCAGGCGTGGAAATGGAACGGCTGCGCATCACGCTGTTTGCCGAAAACCTGTTCGACGAGCATTATCTCAACGAAGTGATTCCGGCGATCGAGTTTGGCGGTTCGTTTATTTCGCCCGGCGCGCGGCGGCTGGTCGGGGTGGAAGTCGGCTTGAACTTCTGACGCGATAAAGAACAGACGGGAAAACGAGGGGCGGCGCCTGAGAAGGCGCGGCCCCTTTCCTTTTTGGCGGATGCTTGACCGGCGGCGCGAATTGCCTGACAGGTTTGATCGTCAAGCCCTCTTGTCGCAAGGCACGCTCTCGTTCACATAGGCCGCATGGCCCGTTTCCCCTTTTCCGCCATCGTCGGCCAGGACGAGATGAAGGACGCCCTGCTGATTGCCGCTGTCGAGCCTGCAATCGGAGGCGTCATGGTTTTTGGCGATCGCGGAACCGGCAAATCCACTGCCGCAAGGGCCTTGGCGCAATTGTTGCCGCCCATTTCCGCGATCGAGGATTGCCGCTTCGGCTGCCTGCCCGAGGAACAGGGCACCTGCCCTGATCCGTGCACATCAACTCGCGCGCGCAAGCGCGAAGTGCCGTTTGTCGATCTGCCGCTCGGCGCAACCGAAGACCGGCTCGTGGGCGCGCTCGATCTGGAGCGGGCCTTGCGCAACGGTGAGAAGCGGTTCGAACCCGGCCTGCTGGCAAAGGCGCATCGCGGCTTTCTCTATATCGACGAGATCAATCTGCTCGAAGATCATCTGGTCGATCTGCTGCTCGATGTCGCCGCTTCGGGCGAGAATGTGGTCGAACGCGAGGGGCTCTCGGTGCGCCACCGCGCGCGCTTCGTCCTTATCGGCAGCGGCAATCCCGAGGAAGGCGAACTGCGCCCGCAATTGCTCGACCGCTTCGGCCTCTCGGTCGAAGTGCGCACGCCTGCAGCTATTGCCGACCGGGTCGAGATCATGCGCCGCTGCGCCGCGCAGGAAGCCGACGCAGCAGAGTTTGCCGAGGAATGGCGCGAGGCGGATCAGAAAATCCTGAGGCAGATCGCGCGCGGCCGCAAACGGCTGGCCGACCTGACTGTGCCCGATGACGTGCTCGAAGATGCCGCGAGCCTGTGCATTGC
>DAIQNS010000064.1:6618-6971 GCA_036788315.1 Alteraurantiacibacter sp.
GATGCGCGCAGCGCGGGCGATGGCGGCCCTGCGCGGTGCCAAGGCCGTGCGGCGCGAACATCTGCTGGCCGTCGCGCCGATGGCGCTGCGCCACAGATTGCGACGCGATGTTCTCGACGAGACCGGCTCCACCGTGCGCATTACCCGCGCGATCGAAGAGCTGTTCGGATAGAGCGCGATGGCTGTGCCCGGCGAGCCGCCCGACCCTGTGAGCGATGCGCAGCTCGCCTTGCAGCTTTTCCTGATTGCCCCGAGGGCGCTTGGCGGGGTCAGCCTGCGCGGCTTCGGGCCGATGCGCGAGCGGCTGCTCGAGGCGCTCGGCGCGCAGGTCAGGCTCCATCGCCTGCCCCCCA
>DAIQNS010000064.1:6981-10576 GCA_036788315.1 Alteraurantiacibacter sp.
GACGATGAGCGGCTGCTCGGCGGGATCGACCTTTCTGCCAGCCTCACTGCAGGCCGGGCAATCGCGGTCGCCGGTCTGCTCAGCGAAGCCAGGGGCGCGGCGCTGCTTGTGCCCATGGCCGAACGGCTGGGCGAAGCGACCGCCGGGCGGCTGGCGCAGGCAATCGATGCAGATGAAAGCGCGCCCGGGCTGATCCTGATGGATGATGGCATTGCCCATGATGAGCGGCCTCCTGCAGCCTTGCTCGAGCGGATTGCCTTTCACTGCGATCTTTCGGCAGCCGAGCAATTGCACGAGGTGAGCCTGCAACGGGCTGTTGCGTCAGGCGCCGCGCCCGCCTTGCCGCCCCTGCCCGACGAGGAAGCGCTCGCCAGCCTTGCCGCAACCGCCATGGCGCTTGGCATTGTCTCTGTTCGCCCGTTGCTGTTTGCGCTTGCCGCAACGCGCGCGCATGCCGCCTTGTGCGGGCGGGCAGCGGTCGAGGAAAGCGATCTCGCGGTTGCTGCCCGCCTTGTGTTTGGCCCGCGCGCCATTCATCTGCCCGCACCTGAGGAAGATCGCGCTGACCAGCCCGAGCAGAGCGCGAGCAATCCGGACGACAATCCGCAAGAGCAGACGCAGCCATCCGACGCGCCGCTTGAGGATGTCGTACTCGAAGCCGCGCTCGCGGCGATCCCGCCCGATATTCTGGCCGCGATGGCGGCGGGCAAATTTCAGCGGCGCGGCACCGGGAGCGCGGCAGGCAAGCGCCGCAAGTCCCCCTTGCGCGGTCGCCCGCTGGGGACGCTGGCCGGCATGCCGCGCGGCGGGGCAAGGCTTGCGCTGGTCGATACCTTGCGCGCGGCGATCCCGTGGCAGGTGCTGCGCCGTCGCGAAAGCGGTCTGGCTGCAGGCAGCGTCATCGTGCGCAAGCAGGATCTGCGCATCCGCCGTTTCGAAGAACGCGCAGGGACCGTGACGGTGTTCTGCGTCGATGGTTCAGGCTCGGCCGCCTTTGCGCGTCTGGCCGAAGCCAAGGGCGCAGTCGAAATGATGCTGGCGCAGGCGCATGTGACGCGCAGCGAGGTTGCGCTGATCGCCTTTCGCGGGGCGGGGGCAGACCTGCTTCTGCCGCCCACCCGCTCGCTCACTCGCGCCCGCCGCGCGCTCGGCGATCTGCCCGGCGGGGGCGGCACGCCTCTGGCCGCTGGCCTCGCCATGGCGCATGAGCTTTGCGAGAACATTACCGGCAAGGGGCGCACTGCGCTGCTGGTCCTCCTCACCGATGGCCGCGCCAATATTGCTGCCGATGGCAGCGCCAGCCGCGCGCGTGCCAGCGAGGATGCCGAGCACGCCGCAAGCGCAATTGCACGCGCCGGGCTCGATACTCTAGTGATCGACATCTCGCCGCGCTCCTCGCCCGAGGCTGCACATTTGGCCAAGGCCATGCAAGGCCGCTTCCTCGCGCTTCCGCAAGCCGATGCCAAGGCGTTGCATCAGGCCGTTGCTGCCGCAAAGCCCGGATTGGCGGCATGAGAAGCCCGCTCGACTGGTCAAGCGACGGCGAGGACTGGCCGAACCGCGAAGCAAGCAGTTTCGTAGAAGCGGGTGGCCTGCGCTGGCATGTGCAGCAGGCGGGCGAAGGGCCGGTGCTGCTTCTGCTCCACGGCACGGGCGCATCGACGCATAGCTGGCGCGACATCCTGCCACTTCTGGCGCAGGATTTCACCGTGATTGCGCCTGATCTTCCCGGTCATGCCTTCACGGCAGGAGGCAGTTGGCAGGGCCGCAGCCTTGATGGCATGGGCCGCGCGCTCGATGCCCTGCTGGCCCGGCTCGGTATGGAGCCTGTGGCTATTGTCGGGCATTCGGCGGGCGTTGCGATTGCCTTGCATCTGGGCGGCGCGCCGGGGCGAAGTATTCCTGTTATCGGGTACAATCCCGCGCTGATGCCCTTCGAAGGGCTTGGCGAACAACTCTTTCCCGCCATGGCCAAGCTGCTGCTGCTCAATCCGCTAGCACCGCGCATCTTTGCCGGTGTCGCGCGCATTCCGGGCGAAGCGGGGCGTTTCCTCAAGCGCGCCACCAATTCGCAAATCGATGCCGCTGGCCTCGCCTGTTATGCCAAGCTGCTGGGCAACAGCCGCCATTGCCAGGGCGCCCTGACGATGATGGCAAGCTGGGATCTGTCCGCCTTTGCGCAGCGCCTGCCCTCTTTCACGCAGCCGGTGCATCTGATCCATGGGATGGAGGACAATGCCGTGCCGCTGTCATCGGCGCAGAATGCAGCAAAGCTGCTGCCCGATTGCACTTTGGAATTGCTCGACGGGCTTGGCCATCTGGCGCATGAGGAGCGGCCCGAGGACGCCGCAGCACGCATTGCCGCTTTCGTGCGCGAGATTGCGCTGGCGCCGGCCCGATGAGCTGGATCGAGCCTGCCTTCATGGCCGTGGTCGCGCTGGGTTTTGGCGCTTACCAATTGTGGTCGGTCAACTGCGAAATCCGCCGCGACAAACAGCGCGCCGTCAAGGAAGAGACGGAACGCTAGCCCTACCGGCGCGGCATCCGGTAGGGCAACATGAATTGCACCAGCGGCGATTTGAAACGATCGAGGTCAAGGCTCTCCTGCACTGCAACGACGTTCTCGCCAAAGATCTGCGAGGCGATGGTCGAGCGGGCGTAAAAGGGCGAATCCTCCCAGGTCTTGAGCACTTTGGCGTTGCCAAGGTCGGCGCGCGTCTGCCGCTCCAGCCGCCACGCGGTGCGCGGCAGCGGCGCAAGCATCGGCAGATCGACCTGTTCGGGCGTGCCGTTCGCATCGAACCGCAGCGCACTGGCAAAGCGCGACCCATCGCGGCGCACGCCTTCATAGCACACCGCCGCCTCGCGCCCGATATGCGCGCGCGACCAGTGCCAATGGCGAAAACCCTCCTCAAGCGATTCGGTGCCGTGATTGTGATCGAGATAGGCATCTCCCGACCAGCAAAGACCCGGCTCTTCCATGGCCACTTCGATGCGCGCGCGCGGCGAAAGGCAATGCCACACATGGGCATTATCGCGGTCGAGCGCGAAGCTGGTCTGATTGACCATCTCGGGGTATACGCTCACCACGCCGCGTACCCGGCGCTGCCACGGATTGAACAGGCGTTTGTCCTGTTCCTCGATGAAGATGCGCAAGGCATCGCCGTTCCATTCGACCCTGCTGGCAGCAATAACGAGCGAGGACCGATCCCGCGACACAGCGCCCCGCGGATGCTCGTTCATTGCCCAGCGCGCGCGCGGACCATAAAGCGCAACATTGAGCGAGGCATGATCTAGCGGATCGGTGCGGCCGGCCTTCTTGTAATAGGGCGAAAAGACGCTGCCCAGAAAGGCGATGATCGTCAGACCGTGCTGGCCGTCGGCGCTGATGGCATCGATATACCACCAGGCATAGCCGCCGGGTGGAACCGCCTGGTCAAAAGATGGTCCACGATCACCATCCGGGCTGCCAGTTGCCCGGAGAGCGCGGCCATGGGCACGCCTGCCCCCGGATGCGTCGCTCCGCCCGTGCAGTAAAGCCCGCGGATCTTCGCGCGCGGCCCCTGCCGCTGGAAGGGCGCCGCCCACCCGTGCG
>DAIQNS010000065.1:0-9167 GCA_036788315.1 Alteraurantiacibacter sp.
GGGGTCTTTCAAAGCCGCCGAACCGATCACCACGCGCGCCACGCCGAGATTGAACCAGCCCTCAACCGCTGCCGCATCGCGGATGCCGCCGCCCAATTGCACATGGCCGGGGAAGGCTGCGACAATCGCCTCGACCGCCTCGCGGTTTTCCGTGCGGCCCGCGAAAGAGCCGTCAAGATCGACGACATGCAGATGCTGCGCGCCCGCTTCGGCGAACAGCATGGCCTGCGCCGCAGGATTGTCGCCGTAAACAGTCGCGCGGTTCATATCGCCTTCGGCAAGGCGCACGACCTCGCCAGCTTTCAAATCGATGGCGGGAAATACGATCAAGGTTTCCACTCCAGAAAACGTTCGAGCAATGCAATCCCGTATGCCTGGCTCTTTTCCGGGTGGAATTGCACGCCGATGATATTGTCTCGCGCAATCGCGGCGACAAGCCCGCCGCCATGGTCGGTCATCGCAGCGATATCGCGGCCATCCTCGGGCTGGAAATGATAGGAGTGCAGGAAATAGGCCTCGCCCTCCTCAATCAGGCCGCTGTCGCCATGGTGCCCGATATTGGGATGGCGCGTGAGCGCAACATCGTTCCAGCCCATGTGCGGCACGCGGATTGCGGGGTCGCTGCGCTCGATCAGGCGCACTTCGCCCGAGATCCAGCCAAGCCCGGGGCACTCGCCATGCTCCAGCCCGCGCGTCGCGAGCAGTTGCAGGCCCACGCAAATGCCCAGAAAGGGCACGCCGCGCTCCAGAACCTGCTCCTCCAGCGCCTCGACCATGCCCGGAATGCCGGTCAGACCTTCGTAGCAGGCGCGAAAACTGCCCACGCCCGGCAGCACGATCCGCTGCGCCCCGCGCACAATGTCGGGATCGGCGGTCACCGCCACGCCGCGCGCGCCCGCTGCACCCAGCGCATTCTTCACTGAGTGCAGATTGCCTGCCCCGTAATCGATAAGTGCGATGGCCTCGGCCATGTTACCCGCCCAGCTGGCCTTTCGTGGAAGGCACCGCGCCGCCCTTGCGCGCGTCCAGCTCAACCGCTTGCCGCATGGCGCGGGCAAAGCCTTTGAACAGCCCTTCGCAGATGTGGTGATTGTTGCTGCCATAGAGCACCTGCGCATGGAGCGTGAGCCCCGCGGCCTGCGCCACCGAATGGAACCAGTGTTCGATCAGCTCGGTATCCCATTCGCCCAGCTTTTCCTGCGTGAAGCGCGCCTTCCACACCAGATAGGGTCGGCCCGAAATGTCGAGCACCACGCGGAGCAGCGCCTCGTCCATCGGCGAATGCGCCTCGCCGTAACGGCCGATGCCCGCCTTATCGCCCAGCGCGGCGCTGAGCGCCTGCCCCAGCGCAATCGCGCTGTCCTCGGTCGTGTGATGTTGGTCGATATGCAAATCGCCTTTGACCTGCATGGTGACATCAATCAGCGAATGCCGGCTGAATTGCTCGACCATGTGATCGAGAAATCCGATCCCGGTCGCAATGTCATAAGTGCCTGTTCCGTCGAGATTCACCTCGACGAGAATGTCGGTTTCCGCCGTCTTGCGTTCAATTTTGCCCTTGCGCATGGTCCTTGCCTATAGGCACCTTACCGAAGCGTGCAAGCCATGCATCGGCAGATGCGATTGCAGATAGTCAGGGGATGGTGATCAGATACGCCTTGACCAACCCCCCCGTGTTAGCCACCTAGCCTGAATTCTATGAGTGATGAAACGCCAGATAGCCTGATCCCGTATGACGAGATTGTGCAAGAAGCCTTGCGCGCCGTGGTTGGCCGCGTGCTGGGTTCGATTGAGCAATCGGGCGGCAGCTTGCCGGGCGGGCACCATTTCTACATCACGTTCAAAACCGGCGCGCCCGGGGTGGAAATTCCCAAGGTGCTGCGTGAACGGTTTCCCGATGAAATGACGATTGTCCTGCAGAACAAGTTCTGGGATCTGGCGGTCAGCGAAACGGGCTTTACGGTCGGGCTCAGCTTCAATCAGGTGCCCTCCAAGCTCGACATCCCTTTTTCGGCAATCACCGCTTTCGTCGACCCGGCGGTCGATTTCGGCCTGCAGTTCCAGGCCGCGAGCGACGATATCGAACCTGCGGTGCATGAAGATGCACAAAATGACGGAACGGCTGGCGCTCAGCGGCGTAATGTTGAAGAGATCACCACCAGCGAAGACGGCTCCAATGTGGTGACCGTCGATTTCGGGCGCAAGAAGTAAGCGCCAGCAAATACGCCAGCACAAACGCTACTCAACAGGGGCGCAGGCCATGGCCAGGAAAACCGCAAAAAAGCAGCAGCATGCCCAAGATGACATGTCTGTGTCGGAACCCCACATGTCTGTGTTGGAACCCCAGGTGCATCCGGCAAGCAATCTGATGCTCGCCGATATCGTGATGCGCATGGGCACCAGGTTTTTGCGCAGAGGCGTAGAGAGCACGTTTCTGCGCGAGAAATACGGCAAGCAGACTGCCGATGCGCTCGTCCATGAGCGCCACATCGGCCGCACGATCATTTCGGTCGCGATTGCCCGGATCGGCACAAAATCGATCCCCGGCGCGGCGCTGGTCACCAGCGGCCTCTTGCTCAAGGCTCTGATCGATCGCAGCAAGGCGCGGCAAGCTGCGCGCCGGCGTCATACGCTGCCCGGCCGGGCAAGCGAGCAAAGCGCGGATTAGGCTATGCCTGCCTCTTGATTGCCGTGGCCTGCTTGGTCCAAGAGCAATCATGACCGATTTGCCCTCACAAGAGCATCCGCGCCGGGGATTGATGCTGATCCTTTCTTCGCCCTCGGGCGCAGGCAAGACCACGATCGCCAAAAAACTCCTCGCCAGCGACAGCAATCTCGTCCTCTCGGTTTCGGCCACCACGCGCCCAATGCGCGAAGGCGAGGTGGACGGGCGCGATTATCACTTCATCACCCGCGATCAGTTCGAGGCGATGGTGGCCGATGATGCTTTCCTCGAATGGGCTCAAGTTTTCGGCCATCTCTACGGCACGCCGCGCGGCGTGGTCATGGAGGGTCTCGAAGCGGGGCGGGATTTTTTGTTCGATGTCGATTGGCAAGGCGCGCAACAATTGAGCCAGCGCGCGCGTGAGGATGTCGTCTCGGTGTTCCTGCTACCGCCAAGTATCGAAGAGCTGGGGGCACGGCTGACCGGGCGCGGCACCGACAGCGCAGAAGTGATTGCAGGCCGCATGGCGCGCGCGCGCGACGAAATCAGCCATTGGGACGGCTATGACTATATCGTCATCAATGAAGATCTCGATGCCTGTTTTGTGCGCGTCGAGACAATCCTCAAGGCCGGACGGCTGACCCGCAAGCGGCAGACCGGCCTTATCGAATTTACCCGTAAACTGATGCGCTAGAAGCCGCGCGACCAGCGGATCGCAACACCGGCATCATCGCGCAGCGCCGCATAATGGCCCGGATCGCGCCGATAGAACACGCTCCCGGCGGCGTATCCGCCGAGCAGCGGCCCGCGCCATGCAAGCTCGCCGGTCATTTCGCGGCCGTCGGGCGTGAGTGAGAGGGGCACGCGGCCATATTCGGGCGTCAAGCTAGCATAGTCGAAAGCGACGGGCAGTCGCAGATCGAGCGCGCCACCTTCCACGCGCAGAGGCTGCGAGAGGCGCAGCGCAACGCTGTCGCCTTCAGCCAGCACATCGCAGCGCGCGATATCGAGCGCCCACGCGCGGCTGCGCAGCATTGCGCCATCTGCCACGAGCGGCGCGGCGCGCGGGCGCGTAAACCCTTCGCGCCAGCTTGCGCCGAGCCGCCATGCCGGGGCCAGTTTCCAGCCGATATCCGCATCGAAAAACAGATTGTCCGCGCCTGCCAGTCCCAAGCCTTCATGAAAACGCGCGCCCAGCACGCTCGCTTCCTCGGCGAGCCAGGACACTCCCCCGCCAAGCTCAAGATCGCCCATGCTGCGGTCAAGCGCGAGGCCAAAGCGCGTGATCCGTTCCTTGTCGGTGAGCCCCCGCAATTGCTCGGCGTGCCAGTTGCTATGCTCGGCTGCCAACGCCCCGCTTTCCGCCGATAGCGTAATCCCGAAGCCGGCCACTTCGCGCCTGATCGCTATGGCGGCATCGCTCCGGCCGTAAAATCCGTCTTGCGCGCCCGCTTCCCCGGCAATCATGAAGGCGGGGCGTTCGGCCCCGCGCAGGCTGGCAGCAAGGCCGTGTGCGCTGCTGGCATAGCCCAGCGCAAGCTGGGTTCCGGGCGCGATTTGCAAGGCCATTTGCGCGGCCAGCACCTGCGCGCGCGCGCCTTGCTCGAAGGATAGTGCAAGCGGGGCAAGCTCGCCGCGATCGTCGATCGAGAAGGCTACGCTCGCCCGCGGCATCTGCGCCGAAACATGCCTCCCGCCCGGTGCAAGTGCGCCGTGCAGAAGTTGACGCGGCGCAGCGCCGCGCAAAGTGCCGCCAAGATCGGCAGAGAAGGCGCGGCTGTATTTATCGGTAATGAGCGTCGGGATCGACAGCGTGGCAAGCGCATCGCCCATCGCGGGCGAACCTGTCGCCATGATATCGCCAAGCGCCAATGCCGTAGAGCTTCCGGCAATGCTCGTCGTGCCGATCGGGCGGAAGGCCGCGGCAATATCGAGAATGCCGCGCCCAAACACCGCATCGGGCCCCGCATCGCCGGCATCGAAGGCCGTCTCGAGCAGGATTGCGGCAATCTGGCGGCCGGTGAGATTGGGAAAGGCTTGCGCGAGCAAGGCCGCCGCGCCCGAAACCTGCGGGGCAGCAAAACTGGTACCCGAATTGAGGAAAATGAAGCCTTCACTGTCAACGAACAGCTCGCCATCCTCGTATGTGCAACAGATCGCCTGGCCGCGCGCGGTGAGGTAGAACTGCGTTTCCGCGCCGGGCAGGTTGGAGAAATCCGCGCTGGTGTAATCTTCGTTGAGCGCGCCCACGACCACCACGCCGCCATCGCCTGCGGTGACCATCTGGCTGGCAAAACCATCGAGCGAGGTCAGGCTCTCATTGCCCGCCGCAATCACGATCAGCACGCCTGCATCGGCGGCATTGCGCACAGCATTGCGCAGCCTGACGGTGGCCCCGCCCCCGCCGCCGAGCGAAATGTTGATGACCTTTGCGCCGTTGTCGACGGCATGGTCGATGCTGTCGGCAATCGCGCTGTCGGTGAAGAAACAGCCTTCGCCAGCCGCAGTGCCTCCAACCGCATCGCACGAGCCCGGATCATCGGCGCGGATGGCAAGAACGGTAGAGGCCCAGGCGATGCCCAGCACCCCGGTATTGTCGCGCGCCGCCGAGGACACGAGCGCGACGAGCGTTCCGTGATCGTCGGGCCCTTCGAGCGGGCGGTTGCCGAAGATGTCGATCGAATTGGGCGAAAGGCGCCCGGAAAATTCGGGGCTGTCGGGATCAATGCCGGTATCGATGACGGCAATCGTCACACCTTCGCCCGTCGCGCCCTGCTCCCAGGCCGATGCAGCATTATGTTGCCCCGGGCCGTCCGAACGGCGAAATTCGCGCGTGTTGAACTGGCTTGCGACCGGCGCGACGGTGAAACCCGAGGGATTAGGCGTCGGTGTGGGCGTAGGCGTGGCAACAGGAGTTGGAGTCGGGCTGGGTGTGGGTGTGGGTGTGGGTGTGGGTGTCGGAGTGGGGACCGGAGAAGGTGTCGGAGTTGGGGTGGATGGGGGCGGAGACGTACTGTTGACGCCGCCGCTGCCGCCGCCGCAAGCCGCAAGCGCGAGCATGGCCGCCCCGGCCAAAGCCGTGCTCCGCGCCGCCCTGAAGCGCTCAGGAGAAGTTCGATGGTTCAAAGCTGACCCGCTCCTTATGCATGCCCACTGCCTGTTGCATGCCCCCTAATCTGCGACCTCTGCCACCACTTTGCCTAATCTTCGCTGAATGCCAAGCTAAGCAGATGGTACTGGCCATCAGGCCTTGGACCTTGTGCCCGCGCCCCGCTCCGGCTAGCCGCGCAGCAGGGATTGTGCACAACAGGATTAAACACATGTCGAACGAACTTGCCGCTGCGATCGAAGATGCCTGGGAAAACCGCGCAGAGGTCACCCCGGACAGCGCCGATGTGCGCATCGCGGTCGAGGCGGCGCTGGGCCTGCTCGATAGCGGCAAAGCGCGCGTCGCGCAGCCCGATGGCAATGGCGGCTGGCAGGTCAACCAATGGCTCAAGAAAGCGGTGCTCCTGTCGTTCCGCCTGAACGAGAATGTGCTCGTCGCACAAGGGGCTGCCGGAACGCCCGCTTTCGACAAGGTACCGGGCAAATTCACCGGCTGGGACGAGGCCCGGTTTCGCGAGGCAGGCTTCCGCGTGGTGCCCGGCGCAGTCGCGCGGCGCGGCAGCTTCATCGGCAAGAACGTCATTCTCATGCCGAGTTTCGTCAATATCGGCGCCTTTGTCGATGAAGGCACGATGGTCGACACCTGGGCAACGGTGGGCTCGTGTGCGCAGATCGGCAAGAATGTGCATCTGTCAGGCGGCGTGGGCATCGGCGGCGTCCTCGAGCCGCTCCAGGCCGGACCCGTGGTAATCGAAGATGGCGCTTTCATCGGCGCGCGGTCCGAAGTGGTCGAAGGCGTGCATATCGGCCGGGGCGCGGTGCTTTCGATGGGTGTGTATATCGGCGCCTCGACCAAGATCGTAGACCGGGCAAGCGGCGAGGTGCATTATGGCCGCGTGCCCGACTATGCGGTGGTGGTGCCCGGCTCCATGCCCGGCAAGCCCCTGCCCGACAGTACGCCCGGCCCCTCGCTCTATTGCGCCGTCATCGTGAAAACCGTCGATGCGCAAACCCGCGCCAAAACCGCGATCAACGACCTTCTTCGCGACTGAAACCTTCGCGCGCACCGCGCAGGCGTAGGAACCTTTTCGCTTTTGCTTCGTCAGTAATCAAAAGCTGAATGGCGGAAGGGCAAATCATGTCGACAACAGATAAAGACGGCAAAATCCATATCGAAGACGAAGATGCGATGGGCGGCGAGACCTCCGGCAGGGTACGGTATATTCTGGGCTTCAGCCTGCTTGGCGCGCTTGTACTGCTTTCCATCATCTGGATTTCCGGGGCGCTGAGCCAAGGCCCGGACGAATCGAAAGGCACGCTAACCGAGCGGATCACCACGCAGGATGAGATGCAGACCGAAGGAAGCGATACCGACGCGGTTCTTCTCGAAGAAAGCGATATGGCAGGCGATTTGGACAGCAGCCAGTAACAGGACGCTGTCTGGCGACTTCAGGCCGCAAGCTGGTTAATCTACCGGCGTCTCGATCGGCTCTGCGCCCGTCTGGCTCGCAGCATAAGCTTCCGCAGCCCGCATAACGCGCATCATGTTGCGGCTTGAAATCTGTTCAAGCTCGGCCTGCGTATATCCGCGCCGCGCCAATTCCTCGAACAAGAGCGTATATCCCGAAACATCCTCCATGCCTTCTGGGCCAGGAGGCATTCCGTCGTAATCCCCGCCGATGCCGATATGATCGATTCCAGCCACCTTGCGGATATGATCGACATGATCGGCCACATCGGACGGTGTCACCGTAGGCGTGGGATTGGCCGCATCCCAAGCCGCCATTGGCGCGACCACTTCATCGGGACGCCCCTGAAACAGGGCTGCAAGCCGCGCCTGTTCGCCGCGCCTGTTCGCCAGATGTTGGCGCAATTCCTCGTCCACATAGGCACGGAAGAACACCACCATCACGATCCCGCCGTTCTCGCGGAGGCGCTCGAGCACGCTGTCGGGCACGTTGCGCGAATGGTCGTTCACGCCGCGCGCGCCCGAATGGCTGAAGATCACCGGCGCCCGCGCCGCATCGAGCGCATCGTGCATGGTCGCCTCGCTCACGTGGCTGAGATCGACCAGCATGCCGAGCCGGTTCATCTCCTGCACCACTTTCACACCAAACTCGGTCAGCCCGCCATGCTCGGGATCGTCAGTGGCGCTATCCGCCCAGCTGGTATTGTTCGAATGGGTGAGCGTGAGATAGCGCGCGCCCGCTGCATACATTTGGCGCAGCACGGCAAGGCTCGATCCGATCGCATGGCCGCCTTCCATGCCGAGCATGCCAGCGATTTTGCCCTGCGCCATTCCCGCCGCAACCTCGTCCGCGGTCAGCGCGAGAGTGAGATCATCAGGATAGCGCGCGATCAGCCGCTTGGTCACATCAATCTGTTCGAGCACCGCTTCCACCGCTTCAGGCTCGGTCTGGTCGGCGCTGACATAGACCGACCACCACTGCGCGCCGACCTTGCCTGCCCTCAGGCGCGGCAGATCGGTGTGCATGGCAGATGTTTCCTCCAAATTGTTCCAGCTGGGTTCATGGCTGGTATCGTGCAGGTCGAAATGCTCCAGCACATTGCCGCGCCGTCCGCGCAACTGGATCGGCAGATCATTGTGCCCGTCCCAGATCGGCGCTGCCTTGAGCGCGGCTGCCGCCACTTCCTCGGCGTCCTGCGCCGCAGCGGGGGCCGCCATGATGGTGGCTGCCAGCGCAATCGCTAACGGGCGAAGGATGGACATCGACAAACTCTCTTTGGCGAGGGATAACCGGGGCATATGTGAAAGGCGCGGCCCTTCATTGCAACAAATTCATCGCGCAGGAGATAGCAGCTCATGACAATCGAAGCACGCTGGAACGGAGAAGTGATCGCGCGCAGCGAGGCGACTCTGGTGGTTGAAGGCAACCATTATTTCCCCGCCGAGGACGTGGAGCAGAGCAAGCTCGTGCCCAGCGGCACGAGCACGCATTGCCCATGGAAAGGCGATGCTTCCTATTATTCGATCGCCGCGGGCGGCGCGGTCAACAAGGATGCGGCGTGGTATTATCCTGCCCCCAAGGATGCCGCGGCGCAGATCAAGGGACGGATCGCCTTCTGGAAAGGTGTTGAGGTCAAGGAAGTGTGAGCTGCCGCGCGAGGGGCAGAAAAAACGCGCTGATGGTCGTGCTCGAAACTGGGGACAACTCTGCGCAAGCAAAGGCGATTATGACCAAAAATGGTCTGCAACACGCACACGCCGCGCACGGTCAGCGAATCGCAGCGTGCGATTCGCTGTTTAGGAATGCCTTCCGATATGGCGCAATATTGCTGGCGGGAAAGCCGCGTGCCCGCTCTTGCGCGCGCCCTTTCGGGTGGCGTCGAGCGCATGAAAGCGTGCGCGGCAGCTTCGCACGGTGCGGCATTT
>DAIQNS010000065.1:9177-10526 GCA_036788315.1 Alteraurantiacibacter sp.
TTTGTGCCTGCCAAATACCGCGCACGGCTTTGTATCGTGCAGATCGGCGCATCCGCATTCAGTTCATCCGCCGTGCCTCGTCTGGGCGGCGCAATAGCATGAGCCGGCATAAAGCGGCGCGCGGCATCCTGATCATCTTGCTGGCCGCACTCTATCTCGCGGCGGGGCGCGCGCATATCATGGACCCTGCGCCCTTCATGCGCATCACGCCGTCCTGGGTGCCCTTTCCCGAAGCTGTAATCTACTGGACGGGATGGGCCGAAATCGCCGGGGCCTTTGCGCTGCTGCAACCCTTCGGCCCGCGTCTGCGGCAAGCGGCCGCGCTCGGCTTGGCGGCCTATGCGCTGTGTGTGTGGCCCGCCAATTTCAACCATTATCTTATTGATCTGGCTAGTGAAGATGGCGGGTGGGGGCATGTCTACCACATCCCACGCCTTGCTTTTCAGCCGGTGCTCATCTGGGCGCCCTTGTGGGCGAGCCAGCTGATTACATGGCCTTTCGTAAGGCCCAAACGCTGACGGGCGGGAGCTCCTTCAGAGAAGCTGCCCGCCCGCCCGATACGCGAATCTTGTGGCTGAAGCTCAGCTCAGATGCTTGGAGACCGCAGCGGTCATCTTGAACATCGAGATCTGGTCCTTGCCGATCACCGCGCCAAGCTTGGCATCGGGATTGATCTGGCGCTTGTCCTTGGAATCCTGAAGCTCGTGCTTCTTGATGTAGACCCACACCTTCGAGGTGACTTCAGCGCGGGTCATCGGACCCTTGCCGACGACATCTTCCAGTGCCGGTGTCAGGGTGACCGGTTTGGTCAGTGCATTGTTCTTGGCCATTTTGTTTCTTCCTTCCATATCAGACAGGCCGATACTGTGAGCACCTATCGCTCGCCAGCCTCCTCGTCCTCGTCATCCCAATCATACTCGCCGCCATCTTCTCGCTTATATGTGCCCGAAAGCAAGGCCACGGCGAGCACATGTCCCTCCAATTCGGCGAAAACCTGTTCGCGCGACGCGCCTGGCATCAGCACAAGCGGCAGATCAAGCGCGAAAAGCTGGAACACATATTCACGCTGATCGGACCCTGTCGGCGGGTCGGGCAGCAGCCATTCGGAATTGCCATGCGCGTTCTTGCCCACGCGCGGCGGCACTTCGCCTTCGAGCAACTGGCCGCGCTGCCCGGGAAAGCCCCACACGAGCCAGTGCAAAGCTGGCTTGTCGGCGCGCGCATCGGCGTCTTCGACGACCAGCACCAGTTCCTGCGTTCCGGGCGGCGGCGCGGTCCATTCGAGCGGCGGGGCGACGGCATCCTCTTCATCGGCCGTGAACGAGGGGTCCAGCGGACCGCCGTGCGAA
>DAIQNS010000066.1:0-10452 GCA_036788315.1 Alteraurantiacibacter sp.
CATGAACTACGGGCCTGTCACTCCGCATCCCAGTTGGGTTCCGGAAACTCCTACCCAAGACCGCCCGGTCTCCGAGACCGCCTCCCGTCCGACGTCGCAGCGACAGCGTGGATGGCGGGCCGGGCCTACGCCGCATCTGGCGATTCAGTGCCCGGCGATCAGCGCGTCGCGATCTAGCTCGAAGCCTGAGGCGATCCAACGCTCCTCGATCTCGCGCAGCCTGGCTCCCATTTCGGGGCCCGGCACGTAGCCGAGCGCCATGAGATCACCACCGCTGACCGGGAACACCGGTGCCCTCCAGCATGCAACCAACGATGCGAGTTCGGCGCGCTGACCCGGCGTCGTATCGGCGGCATGGCGCGCAAAAAAATGAACGAGTCCGAGGGTCACACCCTCGCTTGCCGCAGGGTGTCGATCGCGATGCGTGCGATAGATCTGTTGCTTCAGGCTCGCTTCAGTAAGGCTGTCGCGTTCCAATGTTGCCGTGATCTGCAAGGCGCGCTGGAGAACAATAGTGTCGTGACGAGACAGGCGGAGCGCAGAAGCGACCCGTTCAACATCCGTACAATCGATATGGGCTGCGGCCAGAAGGCGCCCGAGCGGCGCATGTTTGCAGCATAAGCCTTCGTCTTCGATCGCGCGCCGCTGTTCGAGGAGTCCAGGCGTCGGAACGTAGCCGAGCACCTCGAACCAGATGCCATGCTCGATCATGGCCCTGACGGCCCCGCTCGCATTCACGCTCGAAAAGAGCTTGCGCATCTCTTGCCCGATCCGTTCGCGAGACAGGCGCGCCAGACCTGCACGGTGGCGCGTTGCGCTCTGGTAGGTTTCGAGATCGACCGTGAAGCCGTCGAGATGGCCGATGAACCTGAAAAGCCTAAGGATTCGCAAGTAATCCTCTGTCATGCGGTCATCTGCGCTGCCGACGAATCGCAACTGGCGCTGTGCCAGATCAGCGAGCCCGCCGACCGCATCATAAACCCGGCCATGGCGATCACAGGACAAGGCGTTGACGGTAAAATCGCGCCGTCTCGCATCGATGGCCCAATCATCCGTGAATTGGACGAGCGCGTGCCGACCGTCAGTTTCGACGTCGGCTCTGAGCGTTGTGACCTCGAAGGCATGACCGTCGGCGCGGACCGTTACAGTCCCATGTGCGATACCTGTTGGCAGTGCAGCGAGCCCGGCATTGAAAGCTGCCGCGATTGTCTCGTCCGGTTGCGCGGTTGTTGCGAGGTCCACGTCCGTTTGTGAGCGGTTCGTGTCGAGTCCCAGTATGTGGTCGCGGATTGCCCCGCCAACGACGCGTACGCCGTGCCCGCAACCTTCCAGCGCGTCGATAACGCGGATCAGCGCCGGATGCTGAAGCCATACGGGGGTTATGGTGAGGTCACCCAGCACAGGTTTCGCGATCATCCGTATGGACTTGGTCTTTGACCCAATTTTTGAGACTGGTGGGAGGCTGGCTGCCACTCGTTTATCGAACTTCGGAAAGCGAAGGGTACCAGGAAGAGAGTGTTTCGGGTGTCGTGCGCCTCACGCTTGGACCCCGCGTGCTTTGCGGCCATCAACCCAACATGAGACGCAGAAGCTGGACGCGCATTCTGAATTCCCGCGTGCTCCTGATATCTCCGACACTTGGTCGATCGAACACTGCAACGGCAACCCAGTCTTGAGGATGAAACACGAGTCTCGCCGTTCGATCAGTCATCCCCGAAAAGGGGGCTGTCTCGAGGATGCAGAGCAGACCGATCGGCGCTGCTCGGTCCGCGTCAGTCACTCATGCCGGCCTGGCACGATCTTTCCATCCTGGTACGAGGGCGGAATATAGGGCCGCCCAGGCTCCGCGCGCTCGAACGATCCGAAATAGGCGAGGGCACCGATCGCAAGGACCGCGCCGGCAGTAAACAGCCAGAGCAGAGGGGCATCGTCGATCACTTGCAGCGCCGAGCCAGACGGTTGCCCGCGACGCATGACCATCAGATAGGCAACGTACAAGATCGTTGGCAGCAGGAATAGCAGAAGGTTCTCGATAACGATCCTGATCATGGTCGGCAAAGCCTCTCGTGCAGGTTTTTCAACATGCCAGCCGTGGCCCCCCAGATATAGTGTTCGCCGTAAGGGATTGCATAGAAGCGGCGGCTGCGACCGTTGAATTCAGCGCTGTCGATCCTGTGATTGGCTGCATCCATCAAATAGCTGAACGGAACGTGGAAAACGCTGTCGACTTCGCGCGGGTCGGGCATCAGCGGCAGATCGGGCGGGATCACGCCCAGAACCCCCGTGAGGCGATAGCCCGATCCGGTATTGAACGCGCCCACTTGTCCGATCACCTGCACTTCATGCGGCGGCACCGCAAGTTCCTCCCGCGCCTCGCGCAGGGCGGCGGCCACGGCATCTTCGCCCGGCTCCCACTTGCCGCCGGGAAAGGAGACCTGCCCGGCATGCGAGGCCATCGAATGCGGCCGCTCGGTCAGCAAAATGCCGGGGCGTGCCCGGTCGGTGACCGCGATCAGCACCGCGGCATTGCGCGGGCCGGGCGGGGCAATCGCGGCGTCATCGCGTAGGCCCATCGCGCCGATCTGCACGCTGGCGGCGAATTGCGCTTCGAGCCGGCGGGCAAGCGCGCTCATTGCGGCACCAGCGCAAAGCGCTCGCCCCGGCTCGTGACGACTAGCGTTTGCGGGTCGCCGCCAAGGCTCAGCGCATGTTCGGCCAGTTGCAGCCAGGTCGAGCGGTCGAGCCGCGCTTCGCAGCCATGACGCACGCCCAGATAGATCGCGGGGCAATCGTCATCGCCTTCGCTGCGCAAGCGATTGTCGGGCCCGGCGAGCACCAGTTCATCGGTATTAAGACGGAAAGCCAAGGCCCCGTCCTGCGCCTGCATATCGACTGCCATGAAAGCCGCGTCCTCGACGGCAATCGTCTGTTTGCAGCCGGGCGTGTAAAGGTAATGCTGGCCATCCTCCTCGCGCACCAGCAGCGAGGAGAAGGCGCGCACCATGGCGGGGCGGCTTATCGGGCTGCCCGCGTGGAACCAGCGGCCATCGGCGGTAATGCGCATCTGGCTGTCGATCGTCTCGGGCGGATCCCATTGGTCGAGCGGGGGAAGCTTGCGCTGCGCCACGGCCTCGGCAATCTGCGCGAGCGACAATCCGGCAAGGTCAGGCGGGGCTTGGTAAGGCATGGCTGCAAAGAGCGATGCCAGAGCGCGCTAGCCAATCCAAGGGCCAAGATGGCCTTTTTCGGGCAGAATGCCGGGATTGTCGCAAGCGACGAGCAGCCGATGCCGCTCGAACGGGCCGGGGAGCGCCCAGCCGTGCGTGGGCGCCGCGCTATAGCCGAACTTCCCGTAATATTCCGGATCGCCGATGAGCACGCGCGGCAGCGGCGCAGCGGGGCTGAGTGCGCTCGCCATCGCGGCCATCAGCGCATGGCCAAAGCCCTCGTTCTGCCGCTCGGGCACGACGGCAACGGGGCCGACCATGAGCATCGGAATGGGCCGCTTGCCTTCATCGCCGAGCGCGACGGGCCAGACCTGGATCGTTCCCACCAGCAAATCGTCTGCATCGAGCGCGGCAAAGCTGAGCGCGGGAAGCCAATCGGTGCCTTCGCGGACACGGTAAGCGGTGCGCGAATGGCGATCAGTGCCGAAAGCGCGGTCAAGCACATCCTCGACAAGCGCAGGATCGATGCTGTCGAGCGGGACGATGCTCGCGGACGGGGCGGGGTCAGGATGGGCCATGAACCGCGCGCCGATAGAGCGGCGCAGGCACCAGCGCAAATGTTTCTGCTGGAATTATTCGCCTGCCGTATTCGCCTTGGGGGTCAGGCGGATAAGGCGGCCCTCGTCGCCATCCTCGATCACCCAGATCGCTCCGTCGGCCGCTTGCGCAATATCGCGCAGCCGCATGGGGAATTCGTAGCGCGCTTCCTCGCTCGCCGAATTGTTTGCTGCATCGACCGCCACGCGCGAGATTGACTGCATCGCCAGATTGGCGATGAGTGCCTGCCCGCGCCAATCGGCAAACATTTCTCCCGAATAGAAGATCATCCCGCCCGGCGCGATGACCGGACTCCAGGATATCGCGGGCTGGGCAAAGCCATCGTCGGGCGAATGATCGGGAATGTCGCGGCCGTTGTAATGGTTGCCGTTCGAACGCGCGACCCAGCCGTAATTGGCTCCCGGCTTGACCAGATTGAGCTCGTCGCCGCCTGCCGGGCCATGCTCTACATCCCACAATTCGCCATCTGTATTGAAAGCGAGGCCGAGCGGATTGCGATGCCCCCACGACCAGATCTGGTTGGTGGGAGACGGTTCATCCGCAAAGGGATTACCCGGTGCAGGCGTGCCATCGGGCAGAAGACGCACGATACTGCCCAGCGTGTTCGAGCGGTCCTGCACTTCGTTGAACTGCCGCCGGTCACCTGCCGAGATGAACAGGTGTTCGCCATCGGGAGAAAAGGCGATCCGGTGACCATAATGGCCGCCGCCTTTCGCGGCGGGCTCCTGCTGCCAGATCTGGCTGAAATTCTGCAAGGTGCAATCGCCGCCATCGGCGCAGACAAGTTCCCCGCGGCCGACCGCTGCGCGGCCCATGTCATTGCCCTCGGGCTTGGCCCAGCTGAGATAGATCATCCTGCTGCTGGCGAAATCGGGCGCGAAAACCACATCGCCAAGCCCGCCTTGCCCTTCGTAGAAGACTTCGGGGATCGCGCCTGTGATATTGCCGATGCGCCCGGTTGCCGGATCGACGAATTTCATCGTTCCCGCCTTCTGGGTCAGCACGATCATCCCGCCCTCGGGATCGAAATCGAAGGCCCAGGGCTGATCGAAGCTGCCGTAGCTTTCCGCCACGAAGGGGCTGGCATCGTCAAGCTCGACCGCTTCGCCGCCAGCCGGGGCGGCGATATCGGAGCTTTCCCCATTTGCATCGGACGCGCAGCTTGCGAGCACGAGCCCGGCGGTCGATAGGGCGAGAGTAAGGAATTTTTTGCGCATGATGTCGGGAACACCTTCAGATCAGTTTTGTGCCCAATTGGATTCGCAAACCATCTTAGCCGGAATTGACGAGGCAGGTCGAGGGCCACTGGCAGGGCCGGTCGTCGCGGCCGCCGTGGTACTGTGCAAGCCATGCCCTGAGGGCCTTGATGATTCCAAGAAGCTGAGTGCCGCGCGGCGCGAGGAACTGGAGCGCGTGATCCGCAGGGATTGCGCCTTTGGCATTGCCGTTGTTGCTGCCGACGAGGTCGACCGGCTCAATATCTTTGCCGCCACCATGCTGGCGATGACGCGCGCCGTCGCTGCGCTTGAGCGCAGGCTCGATGGCGCGCCGCTGCACACGCTGATCGATGGCAATATGACCCCGCACGGGCGCTGCGCGGAATGGCGCTGGCCCGCGCGCGCAATTGTCGGCGGCGATGGGCTTGAGCCTGCCATCGGCGCAGCTTCGATCCTCGCCAAGACCTGGCGCGACAGGCTGATGATCGAAGCGGCGAAAACCTATCCGCAATATGGCTGGGAACGCAACAAGGGCTACGGCTCGCGCGAACATGGCCCGACGCCCTTGCACCGCCGCAGTTTCGCGCCCGTTGCGCAGCTCGAAATGATGCTCTGAAGCAGCGCACTTAGGGCTTGGCGCGCGTGATCCACGAGTTGCGCGGAACGATTTGCATTGCTAGTCATTTATCCGAGTAACCGGGGGCCATGGCTTCGCGCGCCGGATATGAAGGCGCAGCGGAGGGCCGCAATTCCCAATAAGATCGCTATTTCGCCAACCCTGTTTCGATAGGATTTGACGCCATGCTTCGGACCCGGCCAGCCATTTTTGCCCGCGCTTCGCAATCGCTCAGGGAATTTCTCAAGCAGGAAAGTGCCGGGGGCATTGTGCTCATGGCTTCGGCGCTGCTCGCGCTGATCCTCGCCAATTCGCCTGCTTCTACCGGTTATTTCTCCGCGCTCGCCACGCCCATTGTCGCCACGGTCGGCGGGACGGGGATCGAGAAATCGGCACTCTTGTGGATCAATGACGGTCTCATGGCGCTATTTTTCCTGCTCGTCGGGCTGGAAGTGAAGCGCGAAGTGCTGATGGGCCAATTGTCGAGCTGGAAGCAGGCCTCGCTGCCGCTCTTTGCCGCGATTGGCGGGATGGCGATCCCGGCGCTGATTTTCATCGGCATCAATCTGGGCAGTCCGGAGAATATCCGCGGCTGGGCCATTCCCGCCGCGACAGACATTGCCTTTGCGCTGGGCGTGCTGGCGCTGCTTGGCAAGCGCGTGCCGGTGGCCTTGAAGGCTCTGCTGCTTGCGGTCGCGGTGATCGACGATATCGGCGCTATCGTGATCATTGCAGCGTTCTACACCGAGAATGTTGATCTCGGCATGCTCGCCTCGGCAGCGGTAGTCTTTGCCCTCCTCGCCGCCTGCGGCCGCGCCAAGGTCGGCTCGCGCCTCCCTTACGTGATCCTGGGCCTGATGCTGTGGTATTTCGTGCTCAAGTCGGGCGTCCATGCGACGCTGGCAGGTGTGGTGCTGGCAATGTGCATCCCGATCGAGGATCGCAAGGGCAGTCCCATGCTCGAGGACATGGAGCACGGGCTTCATCCGTGGGTGGCGTTCCTCGTCGTGCCGATTTTCGCGCTCGCCAATGCCGGCGTCAGCTTTGCCGGAATGGAGCCCTCCGCCGTGTTCGAGCCGCTTCCGCTCGGCATTGCGCTGGGGCTGTTGCTCGGAAAGCAGATCGGCATTTTCGGCTTTGCCTGGCTTACTGTGAGAAGCGGGATTTCCACGCTTCCTGCCGGGGTGCGCTGGGTGCAGATCTGGGGCCTGTCGCTGATCGCGGCCATTGGCTTTACCATGAGCCTGTTCATCGGCAACCTCGCCTTTGCCGCGCCCGCAACGATCAATGCGGTGAAGCTGGGCGTGTTGTCCGGCTCGATCCTCGCCGCGATTGCCGGAGTGGTAGTGCTCAAGCTCGCCGCACGCCCAATTGCCGTGAGCGCGCGCGAAGAACTTGTCTGATGATCATTGCGCTCAGTGTCGTCGGCGGGCTCATCGCGCTTGCCGTCGGCGGGGAATTGCTGGTGCGCGGGGCGGTGGGCATATCGCTCAAGGCGGGCCTTTCCACGCTGGTGACAGGCGTGGTGATTGTCGGCGCGGCGACCTCAATGCCCGAGATGGTGGCGAGCATACAGGCTGCCATGGTCGGTTCGCCCGAGATCGCCTGGGGCAATATCGTGGGCTCGAACATCGCCAATTCGCTGCTGATCCTGGGCGCAACCGCGCTGATCGCGCCGATTGTGCTCACGGGCGCGGGCAAGCGCGATGCGGTCAGCGGGCTTGCCGCGGTGGTCCTGATGTGGGCAATCGGCCTTGCCGGGCTTGGCGCGGTCTGGGTCGGGATTGCGCTGCTGGTGCTCCTCTCGGCCTACATATACTGGCGCGTGCGGCACCCTTCCAAGGCGCATGATTACGAGGAAGAAGAAGCCGGCGCGCCCGAGAACATCCTCCTTGCCATCGTCCTCTTCGTCGTTGGCGTGGCGCTGCTCATCGTTGGCGGCAAATATCTGGTCGACGGCTCGATCGCGCTTGCCCGGCTGTTCAACATCTCCGAGGCGGTAATCGGCCTTACCATCGTTGCGGTGGGCACATCGCTGCCTGAGCTTGCCGCGAGCGTGGCGGCGGCGCTGCGGGGGCAGGCGGGGCTGGCGCTGGGCAATGTGGTCGGCTCGAACATCTTCAACCTCCTGCTGATCGGCGGCGCAACCATGGCGATCACGCCGCTCCCGATCCCGCCGACGCTGCTCGATTTCGAATGGCCGGTGCTTGCGGCAACCGCAGTGATGCTCGTGCTGCTGTGCCGCTTCGTGCATGTCATCGGGCGTTGGCTTGGCGGGCTGCTGCTGCTCGCTTTCGCGGCCAATACCGCGCTTTTGTTCGCTTGAGCTCTGGGCTGAGTCCACAAGGCCACACCACACCATATCGAGTCCCCGAAGCATCAGGAGTCTCAACATCTTGTGCCGGACTCCTTTCGTTCCCTGTGAACGCGCGGGCCGGCGCAAACCGGCCCCTGCAATCAAAGCTTGACGGCGGACTCGCGAGGATTCACCCTGTGGATAAGTTATGGGGCGATATGTTCATGGGTGAAGTAACCAAGGTCCGGCCAGCGTCGGCAAAACCGCGCGCGAAGGCCAAAACCGTCGACAAGAGCGCGTTGCCATTGGGGCAGATCCTCGATGGCGATTGCATTGCCTCGCTCAAATCCCTGCCCGACAACAGCGTCGATCTGGTGTTCGCCGATCCGCCCTACAATCTGCAGCTTGGCGGCGATCTCAACCGGCCCGATGGCAGCCATGTCGATGCCGTGACCGATGATTGGGACCGCTTCGACAGCTTTGCCGCCTATGACAAATTCACCCGCCAATGGCTCATCGAGGCGCGCCGCATCCTCAAGCCCGATGGCGCGCTGTGGGTGATCGGGAGCTATCACAATATCTACCGCGTGGGCGCGATGATGCAGGATCTGGGCTTCTGGATCCTCAACGACATCGTCTGGCGCAAGACCAATCCGATGCCCAATTTCCGCGGCACCCGCTTCACCAATGCGCATGAGACGCTGCTGTGGGCGAGCATGGGCGAGAAGGCGCGTTATCATTTCAATTACCGCGCGATGAAGACGCTCAATGACGAGTTGCAAATGCGCTCGGACTGGGTGCTGCCGATCTGTTCGGGCGGGGAGCGATTGAAGGACGACACCGGTCACAAGGCGCACCCCACGCAAAAGCCCGAGGCGCTGCTCTACCGCGTGCTGCTGGCGACGAGCGAGGCGGGCGATGTGGTGGTCGATCCGTTTTTCGGCACCGGCACGACTGGCGCAGTAGCCAAACGCTTGGGCCGCGAGTGGATCGGCTGCGAACGCGAACCCGCCTACCGCAAGGTCGCGACAGAGCGCATCGCCAAGGAATTGCCGCTCGATGAAAGCGCGCTGGCGACAATGCAGACCGCCCGCAGCCAGCCGCGCGTGGCCTTTGGCGCGCTGGTCGAGGCTGGGATGCTGGCGCCGGGCACGCAATTGTTCGACACCAAACGCCGCTGGCAGGCCGTGGTGCGCGCGGACGGCTCGCTCGAATGCGGGAAACTGACCGGCTCGATCCACCAGGTCGGCAAGGAATTGCAAGGCGCACCCAGCTGCAACGGCTGGGCGTTCTGGCATTATGAGGATGGCGGCGAGATGAAGCCGATTGATGCGGTGCGGCAGTTGTATTTGCTGCGTGTGGAGGATTAGGCCGGCACAGGCTCTGCCGGTTCCCCCCAAGCTGGGAACGGATCCTCCATACTGGCCCATTTCTCCGGCGTGAACCCGTCCGCGTGGACAAGGCAGGCATCGAGCGCCTTGGCAAGTTTCGTCTGATCCATGTCTATCCCGATAAACACCAGTTCCTGGCGCCGATCGCCCCATGTCTGATCCCAATGCTTGAGGACGAACTCTTCGAAGCTGCCATCCTCCGGCCAGCGGTTCTTCGGCACTGCGGCCCACCATCGGCCCATCCGGCTTACGCTTTTTTGCGTTCCGGCAATGGCCAGCTCTCCCAGAAAGTCCGGGCGCGTGGCGAGCCAGAAATGGCCTTTTGCGCGGATCACCTTGTCGAGATTATCACTTACGAGGAACTGATAGAACCTGGCCGGATCAAGAGGGCGGCGCGCGCGGTACACGAAGCTTTCCACGCCATATTCTTCGCTTTCGGGCCGGTGGCTGGCAAAGTCGTAGAGTTCTTTCAGCCAGAGAGGATGCTGCTCGGCCTGATCTTCATCGAACAAACCGGTAGCAAGGACGTTATCAAGCGCAACCTTGCCATAGTCAGACTCAATAATCCGGGCGTCGCCGTTAAGCGATGCAACGACTTTTTTCACCATTGCCAGTTTCTCGGCGTTCACTTCGCTGGCCTTGTTGATGATGACAACATCGGCAAATTCGATTTGTTCGACTAGCAGGTTGACAAGGCTGCGGTCATCCCCGTTGCCAGCCGTCTCGCCTCGTTGTGAAAGAAGGTCGCTGCTGGAATAGTCGGCCAGAAGATTGACTGCATCAACGACTGTCACCATCGTGTCGATCTCCGACACATCGCCCAGACTCTCTCCATTCTCATCGCGGAATGAGAATGTTGCGGCCACCGGGAGAGGTTCGGAAATGCCAGTACTTTCAATCACAAGATAATCGAATTTACCGGCCTCCGCGAGCGCGCGCACTTCCTTCAAAAGATCATCGCGCAATGTGCAGCAGATGCAGCCATTGGTCATTTCGACCAGGGTTTCCTGCGAGCGTGACAGGGCCGCTTCGCCTCCGCGCACCAGATCGGCATCGATATTCACTTCGGACATATCGTTGACGATAACGGCTACCCGCTTGCCTTCCCGATTTGAAAGTATGTGGTTCAAAAGCGAGGTCTTGCCCG
>DAIQNS010000067.1:0-3481 GCA_036788315.1 Alteraurantiacibacter sp.
GCCCACGGCAAAGCCGCCGATCCAGTCACCCGCCGGGTCGATGAAATCGGACAGGCAGTAATTTGCCCGGTCGCGCGATTTGGCGATCTGCTGGCGCAGCATCGGCAGGCGCGTGCCATCATCGAGGATGATGTCATCCTCATCACGCGTGCACGGCCAGAAAGCGCAGGTGCCGCGCGCGGTGAGCCATTTTTCCATGATGATCCGTTCGAGCATCGCCTGCGCATCGGCATAGAGCGCGCTGGCGCTTTCGCCGACAATGTCGTCTGTGAGGATTGCCGGGAAGTTGCCTGCCAGTTCCCATGAACGGAAGAACGGCGTCCAGTCGAAGCAGGCGCGCAGATCCGCCAGATCCCAGTCGTTGAATACATGCTGCTCGGGCTGGACAGGGGCGGGGGGCTTGTCGGCAAAGTCCGCCTTGAAGGTATTTTTGCGCGCCTGTTCGAGCGTGAGCAGGTCGGATTTGCCTTTGCTCTCGCGCGAAATGCGCACTTTTTCGTAATCGACTTCGATCTCTTTCACATAAGGATCGCGCTGCGTATCGGAGAGCAGCTTGGAGGCAACACCCACCGCGCGGCTCGCATCGAGCACATGGATCACCGGCCCCTTGTAGGCCGGGTCAATGCGCAGCGCGGTATAGACCTTGGATGTCGTCGCTCCGCCGATCAACAGCGGCATGGTCATTTCCGCGCGCTGCATCTCCTCGGCTACGGTCACCATCTCGTCGAGCGAAGGGGTGATCAGCCCCGACAGGCCGATCATGTCGGCGTTCTCGGCCTGTGCAGTCTCGATGATTTTGGGCCAGGGCACCATGACGCCAAGGTCGATCACATCATAGCCGTTGCAGCGCAGCACCACGCCCACGATGTTCTTGCCGATATCGTGCACATCGCCCTTGACCGTCGCCATGACGATCTTGCCCTTGGCCTGTGTGACGCCGGTCGCTTCCTTCTCCTCCTCAATATAGGGGATGAGGTGAGCGACGGCCTTCTTCATCACGCGCGCGGATTTGACGACTTGCGGCAGGAACATCTTGCCCGAGCCGAACAGATCGCCAACGGTATTCATGCCTGCCATCAGCGGACCTTCGATGACTTCGATGGGGCGCGCGGCCTGCTGGCGCGCTTCCTCGGTATCATCGACGACAAAGGCATCGATGCCGCGCACAAGCGCATATTCGAGCCGCCGTGCAACATCGTAGGAGCGCCACTCCTCGGCCTGTTTTTCCGCCGCGACATCCTTGCCGCGGTAGCTTTCAGCAAGATCGATCAGCCGCTCGGTCGCGGATTCGTAGGGGCTTCCCTCAGGCGGCGCGCGCATCAGGATCACATCCTCGCACGCCTCGCGCAGAACAGGGTCGATCTGGTCGTAGACATCAAGCTGCCCGGCATTGACGATCGCCATATCGAGGCCCGCGGGGATGGCGTGATAGAGGAACACCGAATGCATCGCACGGCGCACGATTTCGTTGCCGCGAAAGCTGAAGGACAGATTGGAGAGACCGCCCGAGGTATGCACATGTGGGCACTGCCGCTTGATCTCGGTGACAGCTTCGATGAAGTCGAGCCCGTAGCGATCATGCTCTTCAATGCCGGTGGCAACCGCGAAGATATTGGCGTCGAAAATGATGTCTTCGGGCGGAAAACCGATACCGACGAGCAGATCATAGGCGCGCTTGCAGATCGCAACCTTGCGGTCGCGGCTGTCAGCCTGCCCGACCTCGTCGAACGCCATTACCACCGCCGCCGCGCCGTAAGCCATGCATTTGCGCGCTTGCTCGAGAAATTGTTCCTCGCCTTCCTTGAGGCTGATCGAATTGACGATGGGCTTGCCGCTGACCCAGTGTAGCCCCGCCTCGATCACTTCCCAGCGCGAGCTGTCGATCATGATCGGGACGCGCGCAATATCGGGTTCAGCGGCAATCAGCTTGAGGAATGTCGTCATCGCCTCGATCGCATCGAGCAGGCCCTCGTCCATGTTCACATCGACGATCTGCGCCCCGTTCTCGACCTGCTCGCGCGCCACTTCGACTGCGGCGGTATAATCGCCGCCGAGGATCAGCTTCTTGAATTTGGCAGAGCCTGTGACGTTGGTGCGCTCGCCCACATTGACGAAATTCGCCGAGCTTGGGCGCGCGGTACTCGATTGGTCGTTCATTTTCAGGCAGCCATGATAAAGGGTTCAAGTCCGGCAAGCCGGGTGACCGGCGCAATACTGGCCGGTGTGCGCGGCGCTTTGCCGGCCACCGCGCGGGCGATGGCAGCAATATGCGCAGGGGTCGAGCCGCAGCATCCGCCGAGCATGTTGACCATACCCTGATCGGCCCAGTCGCGCAGGAAGCCCGCGGTCGTCTCGGGCATTTCGTCATATTCGCCCAGCTCATTGGGCAGCCCGGCATTGGGATAGGCGAGGATCAGGCTGTCGGTGAGCTTGGCGAGATGCTGCACATGCGGGCGCAATTGCTGCGCGCCAAAGCTGCAATTGAGGCCAATCGCGACCGGATTGGCATGGCGCACCGAATGCCAGAACGCCTCGACCGTATGGCCCGAAAGATTGCGGCCCGAAAGATCGGTGAGCGTCATCGAGAGCATGATCGGCACTTCGCGGCCAAGCTCGGCTTCGAGCTGCTTCACTCCGAAAATTGCCGCCTTGGCGTTGAGCGTGTCGAAAATCGTCTCGATGAGGATGAAATCCACGCCGCCTGCAACCAGCCCTGCGGCCTGTTCCTTGTAGACACCTGCGAGGAAATCGAAAGTGATCTCGCGGAAGCCGGGGTCTTCGACCTCGGGCGAAAGCGAGAGCGTCTTGTTGGTCGGCCCGATGGCGCCTGCGACAAAGCGCGGGCGGCCATCTTTGGCTGCAAATTCATCGGCCAGTTCGCGCGCGATCCCGGCGGACGCGCGGTTCAGTTCATCGACCAGCCCTTCGGCGCCGTAATCGGCCTGCGAGATGCGATTGGCCGAGAAGGTATTGGTGCTCACGATATCCGAGCCGGCTTCGAGATAGTCGCGGGTGATCCCGGCGAGCACTTCGGGCTTGGTGAGGGCAAGGATATCGTTGTTGCCCTGCTGATCGTGCGCCAGCCCCAGATCGCCCGCATAATCGGCTTCGACCAGTTTCTTGGTCTGGATTTCCGTGCCGAAGGCGCCGTCCATGATGAGGATGCGCTGGCGAGCCTGTTCAAGCAATTGTTCGCGCGCGGTCATGATACAGTCTCCGGTGTCGCAGCAGAGTTGCGGCGGCCAAGCAGATGGCAGACGGCCGCGGTTATCTCCGCCTTGTTGAGGGTATAGAAATGGAAATCGCGCACGCCGCCGGCATAAAGCTCGCCGCAGAATTCGGCGGTCAGGCTCGTTGCAACAAGCGTGCGCAATTGCGTGTCATGTTCGAGGCCTGCAAACAGGCGCTCCATCGCATCGGGCACCTGCGCGCCGCAGCGGGCCGCGAACGACTGATGGCGTCGCTGCGCGCGGCGCGCGAT
>DAIQNS010000067.1:3491-10381 GCA_036788315.1 Alteraurantiacibacter sp.
GGCGAATTTGCGCGCCGAGGCGAAATTGGCGACCGGAAGAATGCCCGGAATGATCGGCGCGGTGATCCCGGCGGCAATCGCCTTGTCGCGGAAGCGGAAGAAGGCTTCGGGACGGAAGAAAAATTGCGTGATCGCGCGGCTAGCGCCCGCATCGAGCTTGCGTTTCAGATTGTCGATATCGGCATCCGCGCTTGCGGCTTCGGGATGCACTTCGGGATAGGCGGCGACCGAAATGTCGAAATCGGCCACTTGCTTCAGCCCGGCGACCAGCTCGGCCGCGCTGCGATAGCCCTCAGGATGCGGCTCGAAGCGGGTACCCGGCGGGCCGCCATCGCCGCGCAGCGCCACGATCCGCGTAATGCCGCGTTCGAGGAATTGTTCGGCAACACTGTGCACCGTGGCCTTGCTTGCCCCGACACAGGTGAGATGCGAGGCGACCTTGAGCGCCGGGCGCTCGTTGAGCTCGGCAACGGTGGCGAGTGTGGTGTCCTGTGTCGATCCGCCTGCGCCATAGGTGACCGAGACGAAATCGGGCGCATAGCCTTCAAGCTGATCGACTGCCGCGCGCAAAGCGTCGGCGCCCTTGGGGCCTTTGGGCGGGAAAAACTCGAAAGACACCGCGACATCATCGGGGCAATCGGCAAAGGCGAAGCGCGGGCCTGGCAATGGAAAGGCGCCGTCAGACGGGTCCATGGGAGAATTCTTTCCTTGGTGAGAGCAGCCGGGGCTTTGCAGCAAGACGCCGCGCGACCCAGATTTTCGTGATGAGGTCATGGCCATGAAGTGCCAAGGGTTCAAGCGGGGCAAAGCCGTGTGCTTCGAGCCAGCTGTGCATTTGTGCATCGGTGAAGCCAAGCCGCGCGTGTGCATGGCGCGCGCGCAATTCCTCCCGGTCATGCGCGGCGAGATCGACAATCGCGATGCGTCCACCCTCGCGGCACACACGCGCCGCTTCCGCGAGCGGCAAGGAAGGATCGGGCGCAAAATGGAGGACCTGATGCAGCAGCACCGTATCGAAAATCGCCGGAGCAAAGGGCAGGGCGGCAAAATCGCCCTGCACCAATTCCCAGCTTGCGGCAGGCAGATGTTGCAGGCGGGCGCGCGCCAGACGAAGCATTTCCGGGCTGCGATCGAGGCCGACGATATGCCGCGCGTGGCTTGCGAGGACTTCGGCGCTGCGCCCGGTGCCGGTGCCGACATCGAGCAGCATGCCCAGCGGAACATCGCCAAGAGCTGAGGCGAGCGCGCGTTCCACCTCGTCAGCAGGGGTGAGCATATCGCGCAGCCGGTCCCAATCCTTGGCATGGGCAGCGAAATATTGCGCGGCGTGATCCTCGCGGTGCTGGCGGATTGCGGCGAGATGGCGGCGATCCTGATCGCATTGTTGCGCGAAAGCCAGATCATGCGCTTCGGCGGTATCGAGAAGCTGCGCGGTGGCGCCGAGCAGGCCTGCTTCGGGCAGTGCGCAGCGCAGGAAAATCCAGCTGCCTTCGCGCCGCCGCTCGATCAGCGCGCTGTCGACCAGAATGGCGATGTGCCGCGAAACACGCGGCTGGCTTTGTCCGAGCACCTGCGCCAGTTCGCCCACAGCCAATTCCATCCGCGCAAGCAGACGCATGATCCGCAGCCGCGTGGGATCGGCAAGGGCGCGGATGATCCGCTCGGTCGGAGTGACATTCTGCATGGTTGAAATGCTCATATAAAGATATCTTTATATAGCAAGATAATTGTGAAGATCGGCTTACCCGTTGACCCTCGGGGTTCAATCCCTATGCCTTTGCATATGTTAAGCCATGATAATTTGCCGCCGCCACCTTCCCTGCCTGAGTTAACCGGGAAAGGGCCGATAGCCCTGTTCCTTGATTTTGACGGGACTCTTGTCGAGCTGGCTCCCACACCAGGCGGTATAGCTGTGCCCGAGCAGATGGCAGCACAGCTGACAGCGCTTGATGAGCAACTGTCGGGCAGGCTTGCGCTGGTCAGTGGGCGCGCGATTGTCGATCTGGAGCGCCACCTTGGCCCGATCGCTCTCGCATGCGCCGGATCGCATGGCGGCGACTGCCGCAAGGCTTCAGGCGAAACTCTGGGCCCGGCGCCCGGCAGCCTGCCCGAAGGCGCGCTTGCCACGATCAGCGAATTTGCCCAGACGCACGGCTTCGACATCGAGGACAAGCCTCACGGGTCGGCCCTGCATTACCGCGCCGATCCAACGCTGGAGCCGCTGGGCCTCGCTTTTGCGCAGGAGCTTGCCGCAAATCACGATCTCGACATCAAGCGCGGCAAATGCGTGATCGAGTTTGTCGGAGGCGGCGCGAACAAGGGTGCGGCGGTCGCAGCTTTCATGGCGGAAGAGCCATTTGCAGGGGCACTCCCGGTATTTGTCGGAGACGATGTGACTGACGAGGACGGCTTCGCCAAAGCGCGCGAATTAGGCGGTTTCGGCATCCTTGTGGGCGAACGCCCGGAGACAATGGCGAGTTATGGCCTTGTCAATGTTGCTGCGGTGCATCAATGGCTTAGCCTGTGACCAGAGAACAGAGCAATCTTGAGCTTTGGCCCATTGGCAATTGTCAGGTTTCGGGCCTTATTGATGAACATGCCGGCCTTGTGTGGGGCTGCATACCCAGAGTGGACGGCGATCCGGCTTTCTGCGCATTGCTGAATGGCGAGGCCAGCGATGCTGGCGTCTGGCGTTTCGAACTCGCCGACCAGGTAAGCGCAAGCCAGGATTATGTGCGCAACACGCCCATTCTGGTGACGCGTCTGGTCAGCGCGGACGGCAGCGCGGTGGATGTCTACGACTTCTGTCCACGCTTCGAGGGTGCGGGCAGGATGTATCGCCCTGTGGCATTCGCACGGGTTGTGCGCCCCGTTGCCGGAACGCCGCGCCTCAAGGTGACACTGTGCCCGATGCGCGATTATGGCGCAGGCTTTGCCGAGACCACGCACGGCACCAACCACATCCGCTATCTGACGAGCGGTCAGAACTTGCGCCTGTCGACCGATGCACCGGTTGGCTATATCCTCGAACAGCGCACCTACCGCGTCGAGAGCGACCAGCATTTCTTCCTTGGGCCGGATGAGCCCTTCAGCGGCAATATTCGCAGCGAAGTCAGGCGGATGGAAGCGCAAACGAAGAAATACTGGCAATTGTGGGTGCGCGGTCTTGCTACGCCGCTCGAGTGGCAGGACGAGGTAATCCGCTGCGCCATCACGCTCAAATTGTGCCAGCATGAGGAAACCGGCGCGATTGTCGCGGCGCTGACAACTTCGATCCCCGAAGCGCCCCATTCGCAGCGCAACTGGGACTACCGATATTGCTGGATCCGCGATTCCTATTTCACCGTGCAGGCGCTGAACCGGCTTGGCGCGCTCGATGTGCTGGAGAAGTATCTGGGATATCTGCGCAATCTTATCGATGCGTGCCAGGGCGGGCAGATCCAGCCGCTCTATTCGGTGATGGGCGAAGCTGAACTCATCGAGACCAGTGCCACCGCGCTCGAAGGCTATCGCGGCATGGGGCCGGTGCGCGTGGGCAATGCGGCTTACAAGCAGGTGCAATATGATTGCTATGGCCAGATGGTCCTGCCCACCGCGCAAGGCTTCTTCGACAAGCGCTTCCTGCGCATCGCTGACGAGCATGATTTCACCAAGCTGGAAGAGGTCGGCGAGGTCGCCTGGGCAATGCATGACCAGCCCGATGCCGGCCTGTGGGAATTCCGCACGCGCAAGGAAGTGCATACCTATTCGGCGGTGATGAACTGGGCCGCGTGCGACCGTTTGGCCAATGTGGCGCAGCATCTGGGCAAGGATGAGCGCGCGGCTTTCTGGCAAGGGCGCGCCGATACCATTCGCGCCACGATCGAGACCAAGGCGTGGAAGGAAAATGGCACGCATGACGGCCATTACGGCGCCAGTTTCGAGAGCGACTATCTCGACGCCAGCCTGCTGCAATTGCTGGAATTGCGCTTCGTCGAGCCCGATGATCCCCGCTTCCTGAGCACTTTCGAGCATATCGAGAAGGCGCTTCGGCGCGGCGAACATATGTTGCGTTATGCAGCAGAGGATGATTTCGGAACGCCCGAGACCGCGTTCAATATCTGCACTTTCTGGCTGATCGAGGCGCTGGCCTTGTTGGATCGCAAGGAGGAGGCGCGCACGCTGTTCGAAAGCATGCTGTCTCATCGCAGCAAATCGGGCTTGCTGTCGGAAGATATGGATTTCGAGACCGGCGAATTGTGGGGGAACTTCCCGCAGACCTATTCGCTGGTAGGTATAATCAATTGCGCGGGTCTCTTGTCGAAAAGCTGGAACTCGGTGCGCTAGGAGTTTCATGGCTCGGCTTGTTGTCATTTCCAACCGTGTCGCGGTGCCCAAGGCGCGCGGCGTACAGGGCGCGCAAGGCGGGTTGGCGGGCGCGCTCAATTCGGCACTGAAGGACAATGGCGGGATCTGGTTTGGCTGGTCCGGGCAGGAAACCGGGCATTTTACAGGCGCAATCAACGTCCATCGCTCGGATGATGGCGTAACCACCGCCACGATCGACCTCGAAGAGCAGGACGTCGAGGAATATTACAATGGCTATGCCAATTCCACGCTCTGGCCCTTGCTGCATTATCGTATCGACCTGACCCGTTACGAAGCCGAATTCGGCCGCGGTTATGAGCGCGTGAACGAACGTTTTGCGCATAGCGTCCTGCCGCTGATCGAGCCTGACGACGATGTCTGGGTGCATGATTATCATTTCATGCCGCTCGGCCACCAGTTGCGCGACATGGGGTGCAAGAACCGGATCGGTTTCTTCCTCCACACGCCCTGGCCGCCGACCAATCTCTTCGTCTCGCTGCCCTATCACGAGCGGCTCGTGAAGGCGCTGTTGCGCTATGATCTGATCGGCTTTCAGAACAATACCTGGCTCGACAGCTTTCTGCATTATTGCAGCAAGGAGCTCGGGGCTGAGGTCGATGAGGACAGCGGAGAGATCACGCTGGACGGCCGCACAACTGTGGCGCGCGCTTACCCGATCGGGATCGATTACGAGTTTTTCATGGCCAAGGGCCAGACGGGCGAGGCGCGGCAGGCCGCCCAGCGTCTGCTTTCATCGACACGCTACCGGACCGCGATGATCGGCGTGGACCGGCTCGACTATTCCAAGGGATTGCCTGAACGAATGGACGGCATCGGCCGCTTTTTCGACAATTATCCCGAGCGTGTGCGCGATCTGGTGTTCATCCAGATCGCTCCGCCCAGCCGGGAAGATATCGGCAGCTATCAGCGCATCAGGAACGAGCTTGAGCAGAAAACCGGGCAGATCAACGGTGCACGCTCCGAAGTCGATCAATCGCCGATACGCTATGTCAACAAGGGGCATAGCCAGGAAGAACTGTTCGGCTTTTATCGTGCCTGCAAGATCGGTCTCGTCACGCCGCTGCGCGATGGCATGAACCTTGTCGCCAAGGAATATATCGCCGCGCAGGATCCCGAGGATCCCGGCGTGCTTATCCTCTCGCGCTTTGCCGGGGCCGCCCAGCAGATGCAGGATGCCGTGCTCGTCAATCCGCATAGCGCTGATGATGTGGCCTCAGCGATCCGTACCGCGCTCGACATGCCGCGCGAGGAACGCAAGGAGCGCTATGACAAGCTGATCGGCACGGTTCGCGATGAGAATGTTCAGCGCTGGACGCAGAATTTCATCGCCGATCTGACGGCAAGGCCACGGTCAACCTGATCTAGATCATGCGCATTTGCGGCAGAACCCGGTGACTCTCTGCCTCGGTGCCGACGCGCTGACCGATCGTGCGATGACCCCCGCGCTTGCCGCGCGCGTTCAGTATCCGGTTGATCCGGAACACGAGCATGCGCGGGGCGAAGGGCTTGCGAATATAATCCTGCGCACCGTGGAAGAGGGCAATCTGCTCCTCATTGTGGCCAAGAGCGCCGGTGAGCATGATCACAGGCAAGTCGTAATGCCTGGGCGAATTGCGCAAGCGGCGCAAAAGCATGGTGCCGTTTTCGCCCGGAAGAGATTGATCAAGAAGAACAATATCGGGCGCGCGGTCGGCGATCACTTTCAATGCGGTCGTGGTTTCGGTGACCCAGCCGCAGGCATGGCCTGCATCAAGGAGAATTTGCGTTACATGCTCGGCAATGATGTCGTCATCATCGACAAGAAGAATATGTGCCATGCTCCCGGCCCCCCGCTTGCACCGGATACGATCTGTCCGGTGCCGCGTTCTATGGCATTTTCGCCTCGCCGTGCGCTTTAGGTTACCCCCCGGTTAATTGCTTATCTGAACCATGACGCGCGCCATCAAAGCACTGCCAGAAGCGCGCGTATCGCCATGACGATAAGGACGATAGTGCTCAGGAGAAACAAGCTGAGGCGCACAGGGATCGTGTTGACAATCGATTGCCACAGCGAATGGATCACCCGCAGCACCACATAGGCCCAGCCAAGCCAGACATCCGCCTCGCCCGCGCCGCTCAGCGCGAGCACGACAATTGTCACATAGAACAGCGTCGGCTGTTCCATTAGATGGTTGTAATTATGCGCTTTCCACTGGACCTCGCCGGGCACCACGCCGTCCAGATCAGAACCGCGCGCGCCGCGCGTTTTTTCCTTGGGCATTTCGAGCTTGGCCATTGCCGGAAGGCGCACTGCCGCCATCCACAAGAGCATGATCAGCGACCAGACGACCAGCGCGGCAGCGGGCGCGAGCATTGCAGTGTTCATTGGGGAAATCTCCTTGTCTGGCGCGAAAATGCGGGCGAAACGCTCGCCCGTCAATCGCAAGTGCGCGCTTAATCGTCTTGTGCCAGCACCTTGGCGAAATCCTGCGGATCGGCATTGCTGCCGCTGACCGTGATGACCGTTGTGCCATCGAGTTGTG
>DAIQNS010000068.1:0-10349 GCA_036788315.1 Alteraurantiacibacter sp.
CCTGATCGTGAGCACTCAGGATCAATATTCCGACAGTGCACGGCCAGCCTATCTGGCAGCGGGCCGGGTGGTGGTTGCAGAGGTGGTCACGGGCAGTCCTGCAGCAATTGCCGGTTTGCGGCGCGGCGATGTGTTGTTGAGCCTTGCGAACACGAGGATGGATCAGCTGGAGATGCCTGAAGCAGGTCCATTGCGCGATGCCGTGTTCGAAGTTTTCGCCGCTCAACTTGCCAACGTTCCGATCGAAGTCGGCTTTGCCCGCGGCGATGAAGTTGCAATAACCCAAATCACGGCACCGGCGGGATGCCTCGCATTGTTCGAGATCACGACCGAGAGCGGCCTCGCGGCAAGGTCGGATGGCCGGGTCATCCAGATCAGCTATCCACTCGCGGCCATCGCCTCGGACGAGCAATTGGCTGTCATCTTTGCGCATGAACTCGCGCATTCGGTTCTTGAACACCGGGCCAGATTAACTGCCGCCGGAGTGAGCAAAGGTTTCTTCGGTGAATTCGGCCGCAACCGTAAGTACAATCGGCAAGTGGAGATCGAGGCCGACCGGATGATGGCGCATCTCTTGCTCAACGCCGGGTATGATCCTCAGAGCGCGCCCGCCTTCTTCCGTAGCGCAGAAGGCCGCCGCGCGACGGGCGGCAAGCTGAGCTTTGTTTACTCGAGGCCGTCAAGCAGAGCGGAAATCATCGAGGAAGAGATCGCGCTCCATTTGCCAGCCGGAACCCTTTCGAGTTGGCCCGGGCATCTTCTCGCGCTGCGGGATGAGGCTTTCACCAAGGATTAGTCCTGCGCTATAGCGCCTAAGCCTTGGGCGCTTTTTCGGGCGCAGCGCTAATGTCGATATAATGGCGGTCATAATAGGTCAGCGGGGTCGCATTGCTGCGATGTTTGGCCGCTTCCAATGTTCCCACAAAAATCGAATGCGTGCCGAACTCGTGGCGGTGTGCCGTGCGGCAGATGAGGCTCGATTGCGCGCTTTCGAGAATGGGAACGCCGTGCCAGTTGCGCCATTCCCCTTGCGCAAAACGGTCGACGGGCAGCGGCTGCATGAAATGCTCGGCCACATCGCGATTGCCCAGCCCGAGGATGTTCACCCCGAAAGTCTCGGCGCGCGCCAGCGGATCGTGCAAGGATGCGGTGCGGTTCACGCAGACCAGCAATGATGGAGGGTCAAAGCTGAGTGAACTGACCGCTGTCGCCAGGATGCCGAACCGCTCACCGTCCACCTGTGTGGTTACAGCATAAACTGTTGCCGCCACGTGGCGCATGGCATCGCGAAAATTCTCGATGAGCTCGGTCTGCAGGGGAATCGGAATGGTCACAAGGCACACATGAGGGGCGTTCAGGTTGCGTGCAAGCGGATATTTTGCACATTAATGTGATGAGGTGCATTGCCCTCACATTGAAATGTGATAAATGGCCACGCATGACTGATCTGACGATACAAAGAGTGCGCGCCATTGTCGATGAAGGCAAGATGACGCGCGCGGGTCTTGCCCGTGCCTCGGGCCTGCATGCCAATAGCTTGCGCGACTGTACCGAAGTTGGCTGGAACCCAACGAGTGAGACGCTGAGCAAGCTGAGCCGATTTCTCGATGCAAATGACGATACGCCTGTGCTTGTCGGGATCGAAGAGATCATCGAGGAAGCGCGCAATGGCCGCATGTTCATTCTGGTGGATGATGAAGATCGGGAGAATGAGGGTGATCTGATCATCCCTGCGCAAATGGCGACGCCCGATGCGATCAACTTCATGGCTACCCATGGCCGCGGCCTTATCTGCCTCTCGCTCACCAAGCAGCGCGTGCAGACGCTCGGCCTTGATCTCATGAGCCAGAAGAACCGCTCGCGCCACGAAACGGCCTTCACCGTTGCTATCGAGGCGCGAGAGGGCGTGACCACCGGGATCAGCGCTGCGGACCGTGCACGCACCATTTCGGTTGCCATCGACGCCTCCAAGGATGCGAGCGACATCGTGACGCCAGGTCACGTATTTCCGCTGGTGGCGCGCGAAGGCGGCGTCCTCGTGCGCGCAGGACATACAGAGGCCGCGGTCGATATCTCGCGGCTCGCGGGCCTCAATCCCAGCGGCGTGATCTGCGAGATCATGAATGACGACGGGTCAATGGCCCGGCTCGACGATCTGGTCTCCTTTGGCCGCAAGCACGGGATGAAAATCGGCACAATCCGCGACCTTATTGCCTATCGCCGGCAGCACGATCATCTGGTGGAGAAACGCGCGGAAAACCGCTTCACCAGCAAATGGGGCGGCGATTGGCGGGCGATCAGCTTTTACAACAAGGCCACAAGAGGCGAAACGCTCGCGCTCGTCAAAGGTCATATTGATCCTGCCCAGCCGACGCTGGTGCGCATGCACGCGCTCTCGATGTTCGATGACGTTTTCGCGCGGGATAGCGCGCGCGCCGGGCTGCTTGAAGGCGCTATGAAAGTGATCGCAGCCAGGGGCGCAGGCGTCGTCGTGCTGATCAACCGGCCACAAGCCGACTATGCCACCAAAGCGGTCAGCGGGCTTGGCGCCCCGCCCCAGCCCGACCAGTCGCAAATCCCTCCCGAACAGCGCGATTACGGCGTCGGTGCACAGATCCTCGCTGAGCTCGGAGTGCGTGACATGATCCTGCTCACCAACAAGAGCCATTCGCTTGTCGGGCTCGAAGGCTACGATCTTTCGATCGTCGGCGAACATCCCATTACCCTTGAAGGAGCCTGATCTTGGCCCGTTTTCTGATAGTTGAGGCGCGTTTCTACGGTCATTTGAACGATATGCTGATTGCTGGCGCAAAGGCCGCTTTAAAGAATTCCGGGCATGAGGCGGATGTCATCACCGTTCCGGGTGCGCTCGAAATACCTGGCGCGATTGCGCTGGCTGCCGAGAGTGGGCGCTACAATGGATTTGTTGCAATCGGTGTGGTCATTCGCGGCGAAACCTATCACTTCGAAATCGTCGCGGGCGAAAGTGCGCGGGCGATTATGGCGCTGACCATGGATGGCATCGCCATCGGCAACGGTATTCTGACGACCGAGAACGAAGTGCAGGCGCTTGTCCGCGCCGATCTGGCCCAGAAAAACAAGGGCGGAGAAGCCGCACAGGCCGCAGTGCGCATGGTCGAATTGCAGAAAGAGTTCGCCTGATAATCGACGAAGACGCGCGCGGCCTGCGAGATCTCATCCAGCCTAATCTCGGCCAAAAGCGATCCTAAGGGAACCAAGCGGCTTCGCGCGCGCTCAGTCTGCCATGAATGGACCACTTGAATGGGTCGCCGCCATCGGAACCATGATGGCCGCCTCGCTAATCGCCTTTGATCTTGGCCGCCGCGCCACCGCATGGGGTTTTGTGCTCTTTTGTGCAGTGTCGGTCACCTGGATCGTTTCCGGGGTTACCGGTGGCTCAATGCCGATTGCGGCTATGAACTTCGTGCTGCTGCTGATCAATTTATGGGGCGTATGGCAATACTGGTTCCACCCCAAAAATGTGGCTGACAAGGACTAGGCGTCCATACAGATCTTTAGCGGGAAATCAGGTCCGGGTTTCTGCCTGCCTGCGCGGTCAGCCTGCCAGTCGACCAAAGCAGCCCAGCCCCGCATAGCGCGCACTGTCGCCAAGCTCTTCCTCTATGCGGATGAGCTGATTGTATTTCGCCAACCGGTCCGAGCGCGCAAGTGAGCCGGTCTTGATCTGACCGCAATTGGTGGCGACCGCGAGATCGGCGATGGTCGCATCCTCGGTCTCGCCCGAACGGTGGCTCATCACGGAAGTATAGCCCGCGCGCGTGGCAACATCGACAGCCTGCAGGGTTTCGGTGAGCGTGCCGATCTGGTTGACCTTCACGAGCAGCGAATTGGCAAGGCCCTTTTCGATACCCATTTTGAGGCGCTCGGGATTGGTGACGAACAGATCATCTCCCACCAGCTGGACCTTGTCGCCGATCATGTTGGTCAGTGCTTTCCAGCCTTCGAAATCGTCCTCGCCCATGCCGTCCTCGATCGACTTGATCGGGTAATCCTCGCACAGCTTGGCAAGATATTCGGCCATCTGCGCCGGGTCGAGCGAGAGGCTTTCGCCCGAAATCTCGTATCTGCCGTTCCTGAAAAACTCGGTTGAGGCGCAATCGAGCGCGAGCAGCACATCCTTGCCGGGGGTAAATCCTGCCTTCTCGACCGAAGCCATGATGAAGTCGAGCGCATCGCGCGTGCTGGCCAGATTGGGCGCAAACCCGCCTTCATCGCCAACCGAAGTCGCGAGGCCCTTCTGCGCCAGGCCCTTCTTCAACGTGTGGAAGATTTCCGAGCCCCAGCGCACGGCTTCGGCCAAGCTGTCTGCTCCCACCGGCATGACCATGAATTCCTGCACATCGATCGGATTGTCGGCATGCTCGCCGCCATTGACGATGTTCATCATGGGAACGGGCAGAACATGAGCCGAGACACCGCCTACATAGGAATAAAGCGGCAGACCGCGCGCATTGGCGGCGGCTTTGGCCATGGCAAGGCTGACCCCGAGTATCGCGTTTGCGCCCAGACGGCTCTTGTTCGCAGTCCCGTCGAGTTCGATCATGGCAAGATCAATATCGCGCTGGTCTTCGGCATCAAGGCCGAGCAGGCGATCGGAAATCTCGCCATTGACTGCATCGACCGCCTTGAGCACGCCCTTGCCCAGATAGCGCGCCGCGTCCCCGTCACGCAGCTCGACCGCCTCATGCGCGCCCGTCGAGGCGCCCGAAGGAACCGCGGCGCGGCCAAAGCTGCCATCATCAAGCAACACATCCACTTCGACGGTAGGATTGCCCCTGCTGTCGAGGATTTCGCGGCCGTGGATATCGATAATGGAAGTCATATATGAGGCTCCTTTGAGGGGTCGGGCGCCTCCTATTCCCCGGAACCAAGCAGTGCAAGATACGTTTCACTATTGAAGCGGGGTGTGTTGACCCCATAACACAATTAGCTGTGCCCCATTCGGGGGCCGCAGAATTTGAGGAAACTTATCATGGCAACCACAAAGAAAACTGCAACCAGTGCATCTGAAACGGGCGCTACGAGCACAAGCGCAGCTTCGAGCCACGACGCGACCAAGGAAGCCAAGTCCCGCTTCAACGCTGCGCTTGAGGAAGCGAAAGCCGGCGCTGCAGTTCTGGTAGGTGAAGCAAAGAATCGCGCCAACACCGGACGTGACCAGGCCAAGGCTGCTAGCGAGGACTGGACCAGGGAAGCCAAGGAAAAGGCAGGCGAACTCGCCGTTGAAGGCAAGCTTCAGGCTAGCGAGGCGTTGAACAGCCTCTCGGCAATGATTGAGGAAAATGCAGCCACGCTCGATGAAAGGTTCGGCGCGCAATATGGCGATTATGCCCGTAATGCCTCGCGCACCTTGCGTGATACGGCGCGTTCGCTCGAAGAGAAGAGCTACGAGCAGCTTGGCGAAGATGCGCGTGACGCCATTCGCAAAAGCCCTGCGACTGCAGTAGGAATCGCTGCATTGGCTGGCTTTTTCGTCTCGCGTCTCTTTCGAAAGTAGGCCGTCATGAGGAGCCAGGAGGCAGAGAGCCTTGCTGCGCCTGTAACGCCGCCGGCTGATATGCCGCCGCCCGAGATGGCGACGCGTCAGGCCGAGGCGCACGCCAAGAGCGCGCCCCAAGACCAACGTTCGGTGATCGACGATATCGAAGCACTAATTGATGACGCGCGGACCTATTTCGATGCGGAATTGAGATATCAGAAATCGCGTGCAGCGTTCGTCACAGATCGGCTCAAGAGAGGTATCGGTTTCGTCGTCGTTTCTCTTGTTCTTGGCCTGCTTGCAGCGGTGGGACTGACTGTTGGTCTGATCATTGCGCTCACGCCGCTGATCACCGCTTGGGGCGCTACTGCCGTGGTGGTGCTAACCTTGTTGCTTATCGCATTTCTCCTGGTCCGAGCTGCCGCGCAAGCTTTCAGCAGTGTGAAAATGGCTTTCAATGAAGATGACGATGGGGCAGCCAAATGAGCAAACTCGACTGGCGAATGAAGGAACTGCGCCAATTGCGCAACAGCGCCAAGGGGTTGGTGCGTGAGGATGTGGCGTATCTCACAGGAGATCGTGGTGCCAAGGCAGCGGCACCCCGTTTGATGGACAGCGCTCGTGACAAGGCGCGCGCGGCAAAAGATCACAGCGTGCAATATGCCAGCGAGCACAAGTTCAGGATTGGCGCCGGGCTGGCGATTGCGATCGGCGTTTTCCTCGCGTGGATCTTCCGTCACCGGATCGAAAAGGCTTTCGACCAGTTGCTTGATCATATCAACGGCGAGGAGGAGCCTGATGCCGCCTTGGATTACGCAGCAGATGCGGATTCCGAATACGATGAAAATGGCAAATTGAATGGAGCACACCATGACCGAGCTGACCACAGAAGATCTCCGCGACCGGATTGAAGATGCCGAAGCGCGCAATGCCGAGCGGTCCGCCAATGCGGTTCCTGCGCACGGCGCCAATGGTGCGCACGCACAGCATGAGGATGACGGCGCGCTTGCACAGGCAAGTCGCACGCTCTCCAAGGCCGGCAACAAGATAATCACTTACGCCAAGGAACATCCCGCGCTGGCTATCGCTGGCGGCGTAGTGCTCGGTCTCGCCGTTGCGAGCATGTTCAAGGGGCCGCGCAGGTTGGCCGCAAAAGGCAGCGCGCGGGCAGCAGGACTTGCGGCAATCGGCAGCGAAATGGCCCTCGCCTATGCCCTGGATGCCTACGAAAAGGCGCAGGAAGCAAGCCGCGAAGGCGCACGCAAGTTCGAAGATCTGACCGACAATGTGGCTGACAGTGCACGCAAGGCGCGCCGCGAAGCGAACTATCGTGCCGGAACCGCCAGTGACAAGGCACGCATCAAGGCCCGTGACACCAGCAAGGCCATGGCGCGCAAACTTGGCCGCTGATTGAGATCAGCGCTTGCACTCGCCCCTGCGCGAGGTAGACCGCCGCTTGTTGCAAGTTTTATTTGCGGGAAGGTCAGAGCATGGCGCATGATCAACAGTTACTGCACCTCGTGATTGGCGGACGCGTAAGCGATCCGCGCGGGGTGGAGTTCTGCGATCTCAAGGACATTCACACGGTCGGTTATTATCCCAGCTACGCCGAAGCCGAAGAGGCTTGGCGTGGCTGGGCTCAACGTACGGTGGACGACGCCGAGATGAAGTATGTCATCGTGCATCTGCACAGGCTGCTCGAACCCGATTTGCCCGGAAAGTGATCTTGCCCGGCAATTGCCGCGCCAACGGTCAGATGAATTCGATTTTCTTGATCAGATAGAACCGTTCGCCTGAAGGCACGGTCACTTCGACCTCTTCGCCCACGCTTTTGCCGATGAGTGCGCGCGCGAGCGGGCTTTCATACGAAACGCGTCCGCGCTTGGCATCGCTCTCGGCAAGACCCACGATCTGGTACTTGAGCGGCTTGTCATCCTCATCGACAACGGTAACGGTCGCGCCAAAGACCACACGGTCGCCTGACAGCGATGCCGGGTCAATGATTTGCGCGCGGCTCACCCGGTCTTCGAGATCGGCGATTTGCGCCTCGACCTGGCCTTGGCGCTCCTTGGCGGCATGATATTCGGCATTTTCCGACAGATCGCCATGCGCGCGCGCTTCCTCGATCGCATCCACGATGCGCGGCCGCTCTGCCCGCAATGCCTTGAGATCGGTGGTCAGCATTTCGTAGCCTTCCGCCAGCATCGGCACCTTTTGCATTATCGTTCCAGTCTTTGTTCAAATCCGTCAAAACGTCCCTGCCCCGCCCGTAAGGCAGACGCATGGACGCAATTGTGCGGGATAATCCTGTGCTTTCCTTCAGCTATAATAGTCTTGCAGTGAGCGCACTTCAAGATCAGCCGGTTTTACAGCGATAATTGCCTGAGCTGCGGCCACCGAAGCTGCCGCCGTCGTGTAATAAGGAACTTTCATTTCCAGGGCCGACGCGCGGATCGACTGACTGTCCTTGTGGCTTTGCCACCCCTCGGTAGTGTTGAATACCAGCGCCACATTGCCATCGCTGATCTTGTCGACGACATGCGGGCGGCCTTGTGCCACTTTGTTCACCGCTTCGACGGGAAGCCCCTGTTCGACAAGATAGCGCTGCGTGCCGCTGGTCGCGATGACATCGAAGCCGTTCGCAATGAGTTGGCGCACCGGCTCCACGATCAGTGCCTTGTCGCTGTCTTTCACCGAGACGAATACCGTGCCCGATTCCGGCAGCATGGTCCCGCCTGCAATTTGTGACTTGGTATAGGCGGTCGCAAAATCGGCATCGATGCCCATCACTTCGCCGGTGGATTTCATCTCCGGCGTAAGCACCGGATCCGAGCCGGGGAAGCGGTTGAACGGGAACACTGCCTCTTTCACCGCGACCCAGTCGAGCTTGCGCCTGATGGCCGGCAGATCGGCGAGTTTCTCTCCCGCCATGACACGCGCGGCAATCTTGGCGATTTGCGATCCCGACGCCTTGGCGACGAAGGGCACCGTCCGACTGGCGCGCGGGTTGACTTCGATCAGATAGACCTCGCCATCCTTCACCGCAAATTGCACATTCATCAGTCCGCGCACGCGCAAGGCCACGGCCAGCGCCTCGGCCTGGCGCTCCATCTCGGCAACGATATCATCGGGCAGGCTGTAGGGCGGGAGCGAACACGCGCTGTCGCCGGAATGTACGCCCGCTTCCTCGATATGCTGCATCACGCCCGCGATCACGACCTGATCGCCATCGCACAGGGCATCGACATCGCACTCGATCGCATCGCGCAGATATCGATCCACCAGCACCGGGCTTTCGCCCGAAACATTGACCGCAGTGGCGATGTAGTTGTCGAGTTGCGCTTCGCTATCGACGATTTCCATCGCCCGCCCGCCCAGCACATAGGAGGGGCGCAGCAAGACCGGATAGCCGATCCGCGCCGCCACTGCGACTGCCTCGTCGCGGCTAAAGGCAATGCCGTTTTCGGGTTGCCTGAGGCCGAGCTTGTCGACCAGCTTGGCAAAACGCTCACGGTCCTCGGCAAGGTCAATGGCATCAGGGCTGGTACCAAGGATCGGGATACCTGCATCTTCCAGCGTTGCGGCAAGCTTCAATGGCGTTTGCCCGCCGAACTGGACGATCACGCCCTTGAGCGTGCCCTTGCTCTGCTCGACCCGCAGGATCTCAAGCACATCTTCGCCTGTCAGAGGCTCGAAATAGAGCCGGTCAGAAGTGTCGTAATCGGTGCTGACGGTCTCGGGATTGCAATTGATCATGATCGTCTCATAGCCGACTTCGGCGAGAGCGAAGCAGGCGTGGACGCAGCAATAATCGAACTCGATCCCCTGCCCGATCCGGTTGGGTCCGCCGCCCAGAATGACGATTTTCTCGCGGTCCGAAGGCATGGCCTCGCATTCCGCTTCGCCAAAGCTGGGGGCTTCATAGGTCGAGTACATATAGGGTGTAATCGCCTCGAACTCCGCCGCGCAGCTGTCGATCCGCTTGAACACGGGAAACACGCCAAGCTTGTGGCGCAATTCGCGCACCTCGGCCTCGCTGGTTGCGCCCGCCATAGCGCGAAGGGCATCGTGCAGGAGCCCCGAGCGTTTGGCCTGCGTTTCCGCCATTCCGCCAGCAACGCCCACCGAGCGCACGGCGAGCGTTGCCAGCCGCTTGTCCGAGAACCCCATGGACTTGAGCCGCCGCATTTCAGGAGCTGTATTGGGCAAGCCTTCGACCGCGATCTTGCGCTCTTCCGCGATGATTTCCTCGATATGGCGCAGGAACCATGGGTCGTAATGTGTGATCTTGTGGATTTCTTCGACCGAGAAGCCCTCGCGCATGGCCTGCCCGACCTTAAGCAGCCGGTCGGGTGTTGCCCGGCTCAGCGAAGCGATGATCGCATCGCGCGTTGCGCCTTCCAGCTCGGGGACGCGGTTGAACCCGTCAAGATCGGTTTCCAGCCCGCGCAGTGCCTTCTGCAGCGATTCCTTGATGTTGCGCCCGATCGCCATGACTTCGCCGACGGACTTCATTGCTGTCGTCAAGGTCGGGTCCGCGCCCTTGAACTTCTCGAACGCAAAGCGCGGGATCTTGGTGACGACGTAATCGATGGTTGGCTCGAAACTGGCCGGGGTCGCGCCGGTGATCTCGTTTGTGATCTCGTCGAGCGTATAGCCCACTGCCAGCTTTGCCGCCACGCGCGCAATCGGAAAGCCGGTTGCCTTGGACGCCAGCGCGGAGGAGCGCGAGACGCGCGGGTTCATCTCGATCACGATCAGCCGGCCATCCTCGGGGTTGACTGCGAACTGCACGTTCGAGCCGCCCGTCTCCACCCCGCTCTCGCGC
>DAIQNS010000069.1:0-7504 GCA_036788315.1 Alteraurantiacibacter sp.
ATATCACGGCCGAGGAAATCGACATCCGGCCCAGTGCCGAATTGATGCTCGAGAACATCGGCCATGCCTATGCTGCCGGGAACGGGGGCGAGCCGGTTTACGATGTGACTTTCGAAAATGTGCAGGCGGGCCTGCGCACCGATTATCTGTTCCGGCTGGCGGGCCAGCATGGCGGCTTCGTGATCGGTACAGGCGATATGTCCGAGCTGGCGCTGGGCTGGTGCACTTACGGCGTGGGCGATCACATGAGCCATTACGGTGTGAACTCTGGCGTGCCCAAGACGCTGATCCAGCACCTGATCCGCTGGGCAACGCGCACCGACCAGTTTGCCCGCGAATGCGATGAAGCGCTCGAGGATGTGCTCGCGACCGAAATCAGCCCCGAGCTTGTTCCGGCAGACGCGGATGGCCGGATGCAGAGCACCGAGGAGCGCATCGGGCCCTATGAGCTCAACGATTTCTACCTCCACCATATCCTGCGCTGGGGGCACCGGCCAAGCCATGTCGCTTTCCTCGCATGGCATGCCTGGCGCGATGCGGCGGCAGGCGAATGGCCCGAGAATTTCCCCGAAGGCCGCAAGAACGCCTACGATCTGGCGACGATCACGCATTGGCTGGAAAGCTTCCTCAGCCGCTTCTTCGGCTTTTCGCAGTTCAAGCGCAGCGCCCTGCCCAACGGTCCGAAAGTATCGAGCGGCGGTGCGCTCTCCCCGCGCGGAGACTGGCGCGCACCGAGCGACAGCGTCGCCGATGTATGGCTCGCTGAACTGCGCGCGAGCGTGCCCGAAGGCGAGGATTGAGCAAGCGGAAGAGCGGCGCGCTGGATACGCTCGGATAAACTTGGTAAGCTGCGGATGAAAAGGACCATTCCATGCGCTATCCTGGCCAATCTATAGCAACTCTCGCCGCCGCTCTTGCAGCGCTCGGCATGGCCATGCCTGCGCACGCGCAGTTCGGCGGCTTCGTGCGCGATCTCGAACAGGCCGCGCGCGACAGCCGCAATCAGAAAGACGAACCTGCGCCGACCGATCAGAGCTGCGAGCAGAAGGCGTCCAAGGATGTTGGCGCACGCCTTGTCGGCGGTATTCTGGGGCGCACGGCGCGCGACCAGGCGAACCGCGCGGGAATATCCAGCTTCGTTCCGGTCAGCGAATTTTCCGACCAGATCAGCGCCGCCATCGCCTGCCAGCTCGATCCCCAGGAACAGGAACAGGCCGCCAACGCCACTTTGACCGCGACCCGCGCGGACGAGCAGACCGGCATTCCGCGTGTGGGGACAAGCTCGTCCTGGCAATCGGACACGCGCGAAGATGTGACCGGCACTTCGACCGTCAGCGCGCGGCAGGAAACCGGCGTCGAGGGACTCGATTGCATCACCGTCACCGATGTCATCATCGTCAAAGGCGAAGAAACCCGCGCCGACAAGCGCATGTGCCGCGCGCCGGGCGCTGCGCGCTATTCCATCGTGGCATGAGACGCGCGGCCCGCTGTCTTGCTGGCCTTGGTGCCTTCGTTCTCCTGACCGCGCAGAGCGCGCCTGATCCGCGCAATCCGACCTGCCCGGCGCAGCCCGATTGGGGTCCGGGCGAACGCATGACGCTGACCGCGCGCGATGTGGATGGCAAGCGCGTGCTGATCGGCGAAGGCGTGGTCGATGCGACATTGCCTGACCGCCTTCGCGCCGCGCTCGACGGGGACGAGACGATCTCCGAAGTCTGGCTCAAATCGCGCGGCGGGGATGCTTCGGCAGGCAATGCGGCGGGCCGGGTGATCCGCTCGATCCCGGGCATGCTGACGCGCATTCCGGCGGGCTGGACCTGCTTTTCGGCGTGCAATTTCGTGTTCATGGGCGGCGACCGGCGGCATGTGGAGCCGGGCGGCATCTTCATGGTGCACATGTTCACCCACACTTCGGACCGCTCGATCATCAACGAAAGCGTGCTCGACGGCACCAAGGCCACCACCGAGCTGATCGCCGGGATCGAGCAAAGCTCGGCAATGCTCGCGAGCGAGGACAATGATTTCCTCATCCGCATGGGAATTTCGCGCAAGCTTCTGACCGAGGTGATGTACCGCCAGCAGGCCGTGGGGACCGATGCCAATCCCAGCACGCGCTATTGCCTCTCGCAGGAGGAAGTACGCAAATACAACGTGATGCCGGAGGAGCGCAAACTCTGACCCGGCCCGCTGTCCTTGTTACCGGCGGCGCCAAACGCATCGGCGCGCATATCAGCCGGCGCTTTGCCGAGGCGGGCTGGCATGTCGTTGTCCATTACAACAGCTCTGCCGATGACGCGCATGAACTCGCTGCGAGCTTGCCCTCGGCGCAGGTCGCAAAGGCCGATCTTTCGAAGCCCGAGGAAGGCGCAGCGCTGGTGCGCGATCTGGCGGCAAGCCTGCCCGACTGGCGCTGCCTCATCGCCAATGCTTCGACCTTTGCGGACGACAGCGTAACTCTTCTCGATCCCGCGACGAACCACAGGGCAATGCAGGTCAATGCGGTGGCCCCGGCGCTGATGGCGCAAACCTATTTTGCGCATGCAAGAAGCGCGAAGGGGCGGCGCGTGATCCAGCTCACCGATATGAAGCTCGCCAATATGAACCCGGATTTCTTCAGCTACACGATGAGCAAGGCCGCTGCGGATGTTGCCGCGCAGATGCTCGCCATGGCGCATACCGGCGAGGACCGGGTCTATCGCCTTGGCCCGGGCGCGATCCTGCCCAGCCATGACCAGACCGAGGACGAGGCCGAGCGATCGCATCTGCTCAATCTGCTTGAACGGCGCACCTTTCCCGGCGAACTGGCCGATGCTGCGCTGTTTCTCGCCGAAGGTCCGCTCGCCTCGGGCGAGACGCTCTATATCGACAGCGGCCAGCATCTGCTCGATCAGCCGCGCGATGTGATCTATCTCGAACGCGGAAGGCATTGAGCGATGGCCGCAAAGCCAATCCGACCGCCCAAACGCCATGCGCTCTCGACGCGCATCTGGCACTGGATCAATGCGGTGAGCATCGTGATCCTGTTCATGAGCGGGCTCAACATCGCCAATGCGCATCGCCATCTGTACTGGGGTAATGCCGGCTATGATCCGGCAACCGCGTGGTTCAGCCATGAGCGTTTCCCCGGCTGGGCGACAATCCCCGACTATTACAGCCTCGCCGCCGCGCGCGACTGGCATGTGCTGTTCAGCCTCGTGTTCGCCTTCAGCTTCCTCGCTTTCATCATCGCCGCCATCGCCAACGGGCACATCGTGCGCGATCTGTTTGCGCGGGCGAAGGAATGGCGGCCCGCCAGCATAATGGCGGACATCCGCGAGCATCTGAGGCTCAATTTCACGCACGGGGCGGGCAAGTACAATATCCTGCAAAAGATCGCCTATGCCTTCGTCATCTTTATCGCCGTACCGATGATGATCTTTACCGGCATGGTGATGAGCCCGGGCATGGAAGCCGCCTGGCCATGGATGACCGACCTGTTCGGCGGACGGCAAAGCGCGCGAAGCTTGCATTTCATCTTCGCTTTCCTGCTGGCGGCATTTCTGGCGCTGCATGTGCTCCTGGTGCTCCTGACCGGGCCGATCGCGCAAATTCGCGCCATGATTACAGGAGAGCCTGAATGATCCAGCGGCGCGGCTTTATCGCAGCGGGCATGGCCGCTTTCCTTGGCGCGTGCAGCAAGGTGGGCGAGACCGAAACCTTCGCCAACCTCGTCGAAGGCGCGCAGGGCTGGCACCGCGGGCTGCACCGCGCGCTGGGCATGGGGCGCATCACCATGGCGCCCGAATACACCCGCGCCGACCTCTCGCCCAACTTCCGCGGCAATGGCTCGCTCACCGTCGACACCCCCGAATATGAGGCCGCTGCGGCCGAAGGCTTTGCCCGGTGGGAACTGGCGGTCGATGGTCTGGTCGAGCAGCCGATGGTCCTGACCATGGACGCGATCCGCGCCCTGCCCCAGCGCACCCAGATCACCCGCCACGATTGCGTCGAAGGCTGGAGCGCGATCGGCGAATGGACGGGGCCGCAACTCTCCGCAATCCTCGATATGGCAAGGGTGCAGCAGGGCGCGAATTTCATCGTTTTTCACTGCGCCGACAATCTCAACGGCGCAGACTATTACGAAAGCTGCGACATGGACGATGCCTTCCACCCGCAGACGATCCTTGCGCACCTGCTCAACGGCGAAGCGCTGCCGATCAAGAACGGCGCGCCGCTGCGGCTGCGGTTGGAGCGGCAATTGGGCTACAAGCACGCCAAATATCTGACCCGGATCGAAGCGGTTGCCAGCCTTGAGGACATCCACGGCGGCGCAGGCGGATACTGGGAAGATCGCGCCGGTTATCAGTGGTATGCGGGGATCTAGGCGGGAGGATAGCGCCTGTTCATCGCATCCCAGCTGATCCGCAGCAGATTTTCCAGCACGTCCAAGTCCACCTGCGCCAACCGGGTAATGTAAAGACAGCTCCGGCCTATGGAATGGGGCCCGAGCTTTTTCAGCAGGTTCTGCGTCTGCGCGCTGGCATCCTCATCGCAGTCGCTGCCTATGAGATAGATCGAATGCTTGGCCTTGCGCGGGCTGAACCCCGTGCGCAACCATTCCCCTTTTCGTCCGCTTTCATAGGTGTAGCGATAGGAGCCGTAGCCGATCATGCTCGCTCCCCACATCACCGGCTTTTCGCCTGTCACCCGGCGAAACAGTTCGTCGAGCACATAGGCATCTTCGCGCCGAACCGCTGGCTCAACCGAGCCGAGAAACGCGCCGACATCTGCGCTGGTAGGAGCAGTGGTGTTGTCGTTCATAGCGCCATCAATTCTGCCCCCTGCATTGACATTGCGCAAGTCTCTCGCGCACAACAAGACCTTGGCCAAACAATGGGAGCAGACTACCAAATGTGGCTTTTGGACAAGTTTCTTGGCAAGGCGATCACGCGCGGCCAGCTGGTCGTGACCGACCATGATGGCAAGGTCCATGACTATGGCACGCTCGACAGCGAGCAGGAACACGGCCCCCTTCGCATCCGGCTGACTCATCCCAAGGCCGCCAATCACATCGCCCGTTATCCGCAAATGGGCGCAGGCGAGGCTTTCATGTGGGGCTGGCTCACGGTCGATGAGCCTTACGACATTCGCGACCTTGTGCTGTTTGTCACCATGAACACCAAGCCGCTCGGTGACGCGGCGATCAAGCCCAAGGGTGCCCTGCGCACGGCGGCACAAAAGGCCTTTGCCAAGCTCGACGGGATCAATCTGAGGGGCAAGGCGCGCAAGAATGCCGAGCACACCTACAATCTGACGCGCCGCCTGTACGAGCTGTTTCTCGACGAGGACCGGCAATATACCATGGCCTATTACCGCGACACGGCAAACAGCCTCGAAAAGGCGCAGCTCGACAAGAAGGCGCATATCGCGGCCAAGCTCTATATGCAGGAAGCATCGCGGATGGACCGCCCGATGCGCGTGCTCGATATCGGTTGCGGCTGGGGCGGGCTCGCGATGTATCTCAACAAGCATTACGGTTGCGAAGTGCTCGGTGTGGCGCTCGCGCCCGACCAGATCGCCTTTTGCAAGGAGCGCGCCGAGAAAGCGGGCGTTGCGGACAAGGTCAAGTTCAAGCTGATGGATTACCGCGATGTCGAAGGCGAGTTCGACCGGATCAGCTCGGTCGGCCTGCTCGAACATGTCGGCACCGTCCATTATCCGCAATTCTTTGAGCATACCGCGCGCCTGCTGGCGCCCAAGGGCGTGATGTTCTCGCATTGCTGCGGGCGCGCGGGGCCGCCCGGCTTCACCGATGCCTGGACCCGAAAATACATCTTCCCCGGCGGCTATATCCCCGCGCTTTCCGAACTGGTGACGCAAAGCGAGAAATATGGCTGGCAGGTGATGGATGTGGAAGCGATGCGCTTCCATTATTCCTACACGCTCGAGGAATGGTACAAGCGCACTGTGATGCACCGCGAAGAGATCACGCAGCTTTACGACGAGAATTTCTACCGGATGTGGCTGTTCTATCTGGCCGGGGCCGAGCAGAGCTTCCGCCACGGAACGCTTGTCAATTGGCAACTCATCTATGTGAAGGACCGCGAGGCGATCCCCATGACGGGCGAGTTCGTCTACGAGGAGAGCGCCCGCCTGCGCGCCTTGGAAGAGCCGCCGCGCTGGCATCTCGATCCCGCTTTGCAGCAAGCGGCGGAGTAGGCAGGCCGCTCGCGGCAGCGTAAAGCCGCGGCAATGGCGCGCACCGACCCCCTTCCCCTGACCCGCGCCAGCGTGTTCCAGCAGGCCTGGCCGATCATGCTCGGGCAGGCCTCGGTGCCGCTTGTGGGCATTGTCGATACCGCCGTGATCGGGCGCACCGGCGATGCGGCAGCGCTTGCGGGCGTGGCGCTGGGCGCAGGCGTCATGATGCTCGTCTTCTGGACCTTCGGGTTCCTGCGCATGGGCCTGACCGGGCTGACCGCGCAGGCCGCGGGTCAGGACAACAACCGCGAAGTCGAGGCGCTGCTGCTGCGCGCGCTGGTGATCGGCTTCGGGCTTGGGCTGGTGTTGCTGGCATTGAGCTGGCCGATCACTGCGGCCGCCTTCGCGCTTCTTGCCGGCGGAGAAGCGGTCACTTCGGAAGCCAGCGCCTATGTCGGCGCGCGCTTCTTGGGGGCTCCTGCTGCGCTCTGCGTATATGCGCTCACTGGCTGGCTGCTCGGCCTTGGCCGCACGCGCGAGGCGCTGGTGCTGCAAGTCGTGATGAACGCGGCCAACATTGCAGCCGACATCACTTTCGTGTGGGGCTTTGACATGGGCGCGGCGGGCGTGGGCCTGGGCACCGCGCTTGCGGAATGGACAGCGCTTGGCACCGGCCTGCTGCTGGTGGCACGCGGTGCCGGGGCCTCGTTGGCTGCGATCATGCGCCGCATCCCGCGCGCCGAGCTGATCGAGCGCGCGCGGCTTGCCGAGCTGTTCGCGGTCAATCGCGACATCATGATCCGCACCATTGCGCTGCTCATCATGTTCCTGTGGTTCGCCAATGCGGGCGCACGGCTGGGTGCGGCGGCGCTCGCGGCCAATTACATCCTCCTGCAATTCATGAATTTCGCCGCTTTCATCCTCGATGCCTTTGCCTTCACCGCCGAGAGCCGCGTAGGCAATGCCATCGGCCAGCGTGACAAGGCCCGCTTCTTGCGGGCGATCCGGCTGACGGGCGAGTTTTCGCTGCTTTCCGCGCTGGTGCTGAGCGCGATCTTCCTTGTTGCTGGCGGCCCGGTGATCGCTTTCCTGTCGAGCGATCCGCAAGTGGTCGCCGAGGCCAATCGCTACCTCCCCTACGCCGCACTCATTCCGCTGCTTGGCATGCCGAGCTGGATGCTCGACGGCATCTTCATCGGCGCGACGCGCGGCAAGGCGCTGCGCAATGCCGGGATCGCGGCGACCTTGCTCTATATCGCGCTCGATCTGGCGCTGCGGCCGATGGGCAATCAGGGCGTGTGGATCGCCATTACCGCCACCTATC
>DAIQNS010000069.1:7543-10113 GCA_036788315.1 Alteraurantiacibacter sp.
GCGCGCCTGCGCGGCTGTGATAAGTTATCGCCTGAAACCACCTTCAACAGCGCCGTTGCAGGGCGCCGCGCTCCCTGATAGGCGCGCCTGCGTTCCCGATCGAGAGAGTTCCCATGTCTGCTGCATCCGATATCAAGAAAGTCGTCCTCGCCTATTCCGGTGGCCTCGATACCAGCGTCATCCTCAAATGGCTGCAGGTGACCTATAATTGCGAAGTCGTCACTTTCACCGCCGATCTTGGGCAAGGCGAAGAGCTTGGCCCGGCGCGTGACAAGGCCAAGCTGATGGGCCTGCCGGACGAGAATATCTTCATCGAGGATCTGCGCGAGGAATTCGTGCGCGATTTCGTGTTTCCGATGTTCCGCGCCAACGCCCGCTATGAAGGCGATTATCTGCTCGGCACCTCGATTGCGCGCCCGCTCATTTCCAAGCGGCTGGTCGAGATCGCGGCGGAAACGGGCGCGGATGCGATCGCGCACGGCGCCACCGGCAAGGGCAATGATCAGGTCCGCTTTGAACTGTCCGCCTATGCGCTCAACCCCGATATCAAGGTCATTGCCCCGTGGCGCGACTGGGACCTGGCGAGCCGCACCGCGCTCATCGCCTGGGCTGAAGCGCACCAGATCCCCGTGCCCAAGGACAAGCGCGGCGAAAGCCCCTTCTCGGTCGATGCGAATCTCTTGCACACCTCGTCCGAAGGCAAGGTGCTCGAAGACCCGTGGAACGAAGTGCCCGACTATGTCTATTCGCGCACCGTCAATCCCGAGGACGCGCCCGACACGCCTGAGTATATCGAGGTTGGCTTCGAGAAGGGCGACGGCGTTTCGCTCAATGGCGAGGCGATGAGTCCGGCGACCTTCTTCGAGGCCCTGAACGAATTTGGCCGCAAGCATAGCATCGGCCGGCTCGATCTGGTCGAGAACCGCTTTGTCGGCATGAAGTCGCGCGGCATGTATGAGACACCCGGCGGCACCATCTATGCCGCCGCGCATCGCGGGATCGAGCAGATCTGCCTCGATGGCGGCTCCGCGCATCTGAAAGACGAGCTGATGCCGCGCTATGCCGAGCTGATCTACAACGGCTTCTGGTTCTCGCCCGAACGCGAGATGCTGCAAGCTGCGATCGATCACAGCCAGGCGCGCGTCAGCGGCACCGTCCGCCTCAAGCTCTACAAGGGCGGCGTCTACCTCGCCGGGCGCAAGTCCGCCAATTCGCTCTATTCCGAAGCGCATGTGACCTTCGAGGACGATGCGGGCGCCTACGACCAGAAGGATGCCGCCGGCTTCATCAAGCTCAATGCCCTGCGCCTGCGCCTGCTCGCGGCCCGTGCCCGGCGCGGATAGCTGCACTTTCGCGCCTAAAGACGCGTGCTGCAAATGCGAAATTGATGTTGCATTGCAATAACTTGCGCTCTTTGCGGTGAGCGGTTGACTTATCCACCCTTGTCCACTGGCATTCTCGCCAAAAGTGGATAACTGCACGCTGCGCATCTTGCCCGAATCGTCCGGGCGACGCATCTTCAATTCATCGAGAGCGGAAAGAGAACGAACCTTCGGATCGCCTGCCGAGAAGAAGGATCGGAGCCCGGAAGCACTCGACGCGATGGCCAGAGAGCCGTGTGGAGAATGCGAAAGCGGTAAACCTGATTGGGAAACCAGCAAGGCAAACGCGAAAGCAATCGGTGAAGCACGAGGACATGACCATCGGAGGACGGGTAGGAAACCCCGATGTTGATGGACCAGTGATTGCAAGATCACACGGACCGCTTGAGACATCAGGAAGCTGCCAGTCGCGGATCAATCGCTTGGAGCGATGAAGCCCCGCAAGGGAGGACATCTGAGCCAGTGAGACATCCGGCACCGGCGCGAGCGCCGGGCGATAGCGCCCCAGCCTCCGGGTTGGGGCAACACGCTGGGCGTAAAGCACTTCCTCGTGAAGTCCACCGCCGGTGAGAGTGGGGTCGGTAGCAATACCGGCCCCATTTCTGTTTCGCCCCCCAAAACTGCCCCGGTTCTGCCCCGGTTCTGCCACGTTTCTCCACTGGAACACGACGAGCCGGGTCATCGCCAAGCCCACCTGCGCTCAGCTATCTGGCCATCCATTCGGGCTGCTTTATAGCAAGCTGCCATGACAAAGCGTCGTTTCCACCCGCTCCACGCGCCGCATCTGGCGCTTGCGATTGCGGCCTTCGCGCTGGCGGCCACCCCGGCTTCCTCGCGCGATTCAGCCCTCGATGCCGCTGCTGCTACCACCTCTGGTACCGGCCCTGATACCGGCGCAGACCAGCCCTCCTTCACTGCCGCCTTTGCCCCGTTCAGCGAGCCTGTCTTGCCCGGCGCGCGCACCGATGCGGTCGACATCACGAGCATCGCCCCCGCGCAGGAAAGCGCCGCCGACATCGGTCAGGGCATTGCCTCTTTCTACGCGCAGCGCTTCCACGGCCGCCCGACCGCGAGCGGGGAGCGTTACGACATGCAGCCGCTCACCGCCGCGGCAAAATCTGCTGCGATGGCGCGGCGCGCCTTGCCCAGTTTGCGCGCCTGGCCGAAATAGGCCTTGCGATGTTTTGC
>DAIQNS010000070.1:0-10001 GCA_036788315.1 Alteraurantiacibacter sp.
GGTGTAGGCGGAAAACAGCACAAGTGCGGCCAGCCCCGCCGAACCGATGGCATAGCCCTTGGTGACAGCCTTGGTGGTGTTGCCCACAGCATCGAGCAAATCGGTCTTTTCACGCACGCTGTCGTCCAGACCGGCCATTTCGGCAATGCCGCCAGCATTGTCGGTCACCGGGCCATAGGCATCGAGCGCAACGACCATCCCCGCAAGCGCCAGCATAGCGGTGGCGCCAAAGGCGAGGCCGATCAGACCGGCAAGCTGATATGCGCCGATAATCGCGCCGATAATCGCCAGTGTGGGCAGGGCGGTCGATTCAAGGCTGATTGCCAGACCCTGGATCACATTGGTGCCGTGGCCGGTTTCCGAAGCCTTGGCGATCGAGCGCACGGGGCGAAAGCCGGTGCCGGTGTAATATTCGGTGATCCAGATGATGACGCCGGTCAGCACGAGGCCGATGACGGCGCAGTAAAACAGGTCCATGCCGGTGAACTCGACCATGCCGAGGCCCGGATTGATGACGGTGTTCATGTCGGTGCCGACCGAGCCGAGCGCATAGACCATCACGGCGTAGATCAGGGGGACCGAGAGGACTGCGGTGACAAGGAAACCCTTGTACATCGCGCCCATCACATTCGTGGCCGCCGGACCTTTCGCGCCAAGGCGCACGAAATAGGTGCCGATGATGCTGGTGACGATGCAGGCGCCGCCAATCAGCAGCGGCATTGCCATCATGGGCAGGAGCAGCGTGCCGAGCTCGGTCAACAGCAGCGCGGTCAGAACCATGGTTGCGCCCACGGTGACGACATAAGTTTCGAACAGATCGGCGGCCATGCCTGCGCAATCGCCCACATTGTCGCCCACATTATCAGCGATAACGGCGGGGTTGCGGGGATCGTCCTCAGGGATCCCGGCTTCGACCTTGCCGACAAGATCCGCGCCCACGTCAGCGGCCTTGGTGAAGATGCCGCCGCCAAGCCGGGCGAAGATCGAGATCAGCGAAGCGCCGAACGCAAGGCCGACAAGGCCATCGATCACTGCGCGGCTGTTGGGCTCCAGTCCCATGCTTGCCACGAGCACATAAAAGAACACCGCAATCGCGAGCAGCGCAAGACCTGCCACCAGCATCCCGGTAATCGCGCCCGCGCGGAAGGCGAGGGTAAGGCCTTCCTGCAGGCCTTTCATTGCCGCCGCCGCCGTGCGCACATTGGCCTTTACCGAGATATTCATCCCGATGTAGCCCGCCACGCCCGAGAGCACCGCGCCAAGGATGAAGCCGGTTGCGGCAATCGCGCCAAGGAACATCCCGACGAGCACTGCCACAACCACGCCGACAATCGCGATCGTGGTGTATTGCCGGTTGAGATAGGCCTTCGCGCCTTCCTGGATGGCGCCTGCGATTTCCTGCATTTTTGCGTTGCCGGCATCCGCGCCGAGCACTTGTTTGCTGGTAATGATGCCATAAAGGATGGCGAGCAATCCCAACCCGATTGCAATGAGTACTAGGTCCATGACCTGTTAGCCCCTCTCTCCGAACAAAACGCCCCGGGCTGACGCCGGGTTCGATAGGCCGGTTCGCTAGTTTGTCCGGACTGGCTGCGCAAGTGCAAAAGCCTGTATCTGCTCGCCTGTCGAGCGGATGTCCCTAGGTGTGACGGTAGCCAAGGTCATTGGCGGGCGTGAGGATATCTTCGCCGAGCCGCAAGGCGGCAAAATCGGCCACGGTGACCTGGCCGATGCGCGTGGCCGCGACAGGCAAGGCGATTTGCGGATCGGCGGTGAAAAGCAATTGATAATCATCGCCCCAGCGAATGCACTCTTCAAGCCGTTCAGGGGCAGCGACAGGGATCGCGCTGCGCTCAAGCTCGAAGGCAACGTGGCTGCTGGCGGTCGCCATGCGCCAGCAATCGAGCAGCAGCCCGTCCGACACATCCATCATCGCGCCCACCAGCGGAGCAAGGGCGCGGCCTTCTTCAAGCAGGGCATGCGGGCGGTTAAAGGCCTCGGAAAAGCGGGCATCGCCCTCATATCCGAGCATGGCAGCGCCCAGCGTGCCGGTCACGTATATGGCCTCGCCCGCCCTGGCTCCGGCGCGCGAGGGCACCGGCGTGTGCGTGGCGCGGCCGATGGCGGTCAGGCCGTGTGCTTTTGGCCCATTGCCCGATACAGTATCCCCGCCGAGCAGCAGCACGTCGTAATGCGCCAGAACCTCGCCAAGCCCCTCGACAAAGCGCTTGTCATCATGGCCCAGCATATGGCCGATCAGCACGCCAATCGGCTGCGCGCCCTTCGCCGCAAGATCGGACAGATTGGTCGTCACCAGCTTCCACGCGACATCGGCCATGTCCGCGCCTGCGCGGTAATGCGTGCCTTCGACGAGCATGTCGTGCGTGAGGATCAGCGTTTCTGTGCCGAAGCGAATGACTGCGCAATCATCCTCCAGCCCGCGCGCGCCCGGATGCAGCGGCAAGGCGCGCAAGGACCCGACAAAGTCCGCCTCGCGATTCATGGAAGACGCGATTTCGTCTGCGTCCGGATGGGCTCGGGCATGGACCGGACACTATCGCCACTTGAAAGACCGTCAAGCACTATCCCCGGCGCGGTGAATCGTGGACGACAGGAGCAGAAATTGCGCCGGAGCGCCATGAAGCAGGCTTCGAATTGCTTGTCTATGACAATAAATGAGAGTATTTTTTCGTTAGCGCACAGAATCGAACAGATTCGATACAACATAGTCAAATGGCGCTGATAACAGGAGAGTTTGCATCATGAAGAGACTGACAGCAGTCGCTGTGGGGTTGGCCTTGGCCACCACCGCGAGCCCGGCCATGGCCCAAAATTTCTCATATGACTTCAACACACAAGCGAGCGTCAACCAATTCGCCCAAAAGTACATCACGGGTTTGCAGGGCCGTGTGAGCTGGCAGGGCGGAAAATTCATGCGGGTGCGCCTGCTTCCAAACGATTCCAATTATACGACGACAGAAAATCTGACCGAGTTAACTACCATCGAAAGCGAGAGCAGCGCTCCGACAGCTGCCAATTTGCGCTACCGCATGCGGTTCAGCACCGATTTCCAATTCGAGCGTCAGGGGAAGCTGCCGGGTCTGGCATCTTTCCGGCCGCATTTTGGCGGTAACAGGAACGACCCGCCAGCAAAGGACAGCTGGAGCTATCGGCAAATGTGGTTCCCCGGCACACCCGCGCTGAAGCGGCCCGACATGTATCTCTATGATCAGTCGCGCATCCAGGGCAAAACCGGCACGCACCACACCGCCTCGACCGCGTTCGGCTTTCAGAGGAATGTCTGGTACGACATTCGCATGTTCATCATCCTCAACACCCTTTCCAGCAATGGCAACGCCAATGCCAACGGCAAGGCTGTGCTCTATGTCAATGGTGTGGCGGCAGTATGCCGTGACGGGCTGAAATTCCGGGGCAATAACAGCACCAACAAGGGCAAGATCGGGCGCCTGGCCTTCCATGTCTATCATGGCGGCGTGCGCGGGCCGGACGAATTCCCCTCGCCGGGTACTTCGAGCTTTGTTGATTTTGATAACTTCAGCTATACACGGCAAAGCGCGTCAGGTGTAAGCCGCACTTGCTAGACTTCGAGATGGCAGCGGGGCGGTTCACTTGGCCGCCCCGTTGCTCCTCGTCTTATGGGCGAACTTGTTTGCCCACGGCATCGAGCACGCCGTTCACGAATTTTGCCTCGCGATCGTCGAAGAAGGCCTTGGCCACGTCGACATATTCGCTGATCGCAGTGCCCATCGGCACATCGGCGCGGGCGAGCAATTCGTAAGTGCCGCAGCGCAGGATTTGCAGCATCGTCTTGTCGAGCCGCGTCGTCGTCCAGCCCTGCGCCAGCTTGGCGCTGATCAGCGCGTCGATTTCCCCCTGCCGCGCCACCGCGCCGCTCACCACATCGTCGAAAAAGTCGACTTCGGCCTCGGCAAACTCGGCCTCGTCGATCACCTCGCCAAAGCGGTGCTGATGAAACTCGTCGAGCAGTTTCGTCAGTGCGGTCTTTTCCATATGCCGCTGATAAAGCGCCTGTACGGCGGCAAGGCGCGCGACCGAACGGGCCTTGGAGCGGGCAGGAGTGTTGGCAGAACGGGTCATTTCAGGCGCACTTTCACGCTGGCCGCATGGGCAGGAAGGCCTTCGCAATCCGCGAGAGCGGCGGCGGCCGGGCCGATTTTCGCCAGCGATTGTTCGTCACAGGCGATGAAACTGGTGCGCTTCATGAAATCGAGCACCGAAAGCCCACTGGCAAAACGCGCGCGTCGCCCTGTAGGAAGGACATGGTTGGGCCCGGCGACATAATCGCCCACGGCCTCGGGCGTATATCGGCCGAGGAAAACGCTTCCTGCGTGGCGGATCTTGGCAAACATCGCATCGGGATCGTCGACGGCCAGCTCGATATGCTCGGCCGCAAGCCGGTCGGCGAGGGCAGGGGCCTGCGCCATCAGATCATCGACCAGAATGATCACGCCGTGGTTTTCCCAGCTTTTGCGCGCGGTGTCGCCGGTGCCAAGCTGCGCCAGTGCCACGTCGATCGCGTCATCGACGGTGTTGGCAAATCCGCTGTCATCGGTGATCAGAATGCTTTGCGCGCTCGGGTCGTGCTCGGCCTGGCTCAGGAGGTCGGCGGCAATCCAGTCCGGGTCATTCTTGCCATCGGCAATGACGAGGATTTCGCTTGGTCCTGCCACCATGTCGATGCCGACTACGCCATACAGCTGCCGCTTGGCCTCTGCCACATAGGCATTTCCCGGGCCGGTGATCACATCGACGCGCCGGATGCGCTTGGTGCCGAAAGCGAGCGCACCAATTGCCTGCGCCCCGCCGACGCGCCAGATCTCGTCGATCCCGCACAGATGCGCGGCGGCCAGCACAAGCTCGTTCATCTCGCCGCGCGGTGTGGGCGTGGTGACGACGAGCCGCTCGACCCCGGCGACTTTCGCGGGAATGGCGTTCATCAGCAAGGTCGAGGGGTAGGAAGCGCGTCCGCCCGGCACATACATCCCTGCGGCGTCCACCGCAGACCAGCGCGCGCCGAGCCGCACGCCGGCATCATCGACATAGTCGCGATCCTGCGGCAATTGCGCCTCATGATAGGCACGGATGCGCGCGGCGGCGAGATCGAGCGCAGCGCGCACTTCACCGTCGAGGAAATCATAGGCGATCTTGCACTGCTGCGCACTGATCATCCAGCTGCCCAGGTCGGCGGTCAGCGCGTGCTTGTCGAAGCGCATGGTATACTCGCTGAGCGCGGCGTCCTGGCGCTGGCGCACATCCTTGATGATGTCACGCACGCTGCGCTCGACATCCTCATCACTTTCGCGCCGATCGTTGACGATGCGCGAGAAACGCGTCTCGAAATCGGGATCGCTGGCGGACAGGCGCTGCATCAGGCAGCTTTCTCGTCACGCAATGCACGGAATTGCTCGACCAGCGCGGCGACCCGCGGATCGGTTTTCAATGCCGCGCGGTTGACGATCAGCCGGGCGCTGATCTGCATGATGATATCGGTTTCGACAAGGCCGTTGGACCTGAGCGTCTGCCCCGAGGATACCAGATCGACAATCCGCCCTGAAAGCCCGAGCGAGGGGGCAAGCTCCATCGCGCCGTTGAGCTTGATGCATTCGGCCTGGATGCCTTGCCGTTCGAAAAAGCGGCTGGTGAGATTGGGATATTTCGTGGCGACGCGCAAATGGCTGGCATTACCAGCGCTATAGCCGTGTGGCTCGGCCGGTTCGGCGACCGACAGGCGGCAGTGCCCGATATCGAGGTCAACTGGCGCGTAAAGTTCGGAATAGTCGAATTCCTCGATCACATCGGAGCCGACAATGCCCACTTGCGCCGCGCCAAAGGCCACGAAAGTGGCGACATCGAAAGCGCGCACGCGGATGATGCGCGATTGCCCATCTTCGCTCGCAAAGCTCAGTGAACGGTCGGCCTTGTCATGAAACGCTGCTTCGGGCACGACACCTGCACGCGCCATCAATGGTAGCGCCTCATCGAGAATGCGGCCCTTGGGCACGGCGAAAGTCAGGGGCTGATCGGCTGGACTGGTCATCGGCGCGCGATGTAGGGCGCAGCGACCAAAAGGGCAATGCGTATGGGCATCATGGCGCGGGGATTACATCGAGCAGGGTGACCGTGAAAATCAGCGTTGCGCCGCCGGGGATGGGGCCGCTGCCTCTGGGGCCATATCCCAACTCCATCGGCACGACCAATTCGACCGTATCGCCCACGCCCATATAGGGAATGCCGATCTGCCAAGCGCGTACGAGGCGTGAGAGCGGAAAGGTTGCGGGCGCGCGGCCCTCGCTGGTGTCGAACACGCTGCCATCGGTGAAGCGGCCGGTGTAATTGACCTTGACCTGATCGCGCAGGGTCGGCGCAGGGCCCGTGCCATCTCCGGCAATCCGCCGCCAGCGCAGGCCCCCTTCGAGCACGGACCAGCCATCTTCGGCATCCAGCGAATGCAGGGCGGCCTGCTGGTCATTATGCCAAGCGAGCGAGCCAGGGCCGCTGGCGGGCGCGTCCTGCGCGGCTGCCGGGAAAGCGAGAGCGAGAGCGGCGAGGGAGCAGAATATCAAACGCATCAAGGATAACTCACAGTCTTGGGCTCGCCATTTGGCAGGGGAATGAATTCCTCGGTATCGCCGGGCACCTTGGCAAAGCGGCCTTTGCGCCAGTCTTCCTTCGCCTGTTCGATCCGGTCGCGGTCCGAGCTGACGAAATTCCACCAGACGTGGCGCCTGGTGGCAAAAGCTTCTCCGCCAAGCAGCATCACGCGCCCCCCGGTCTTGCTCCTCAGCACCATTGCCGCGCCGGGCTTGAGCACGACGAGCGCATAGGGTTCGAGCTGTGTCCCCTCGACTTCCGCTTCTCCGCCTACGAGCATCAGCGCGCGCTCGTCCGCTTCGGCATCGATGGGGATCGCGCCGCCCGCTTCGAGCATGATTTCGGCATAGATCGTTTCTGCATGAGTGGTCGTTTTCGCGCGCACGCCCCAGAGTTCGCCCATGATGATCTGCGCGCTTGCGCCGCCGCCTTCGATCACGGGCAGATCGCTGATCGCTTCGAAAGCCGGGGCGATTTCCTCCTGGCCGTCGGGCAGGGCAAGCCAGGTTTGCATGCCATAAAGCCCTGCGCCCTTGGCCCGCTCGTCCGCCGGGCTGCGCTCGGAATGGACGATCCCGCTGCCTGCCGTCATCAGATTGACCGTGCCGGGACGGATGGTGGAAAATGTGCCAAGACTGTCGCGATGCTCGATCGCGCCAGCGTATTCGCCAGCGAACAACCAGGTGACTGTTGCCAGATTGATATGCGGATGCGGGCGCACATCCATCCCGGTGTCAGCATCAAGCCGCGCGGGGCCGAATTCATCGACAAATACGAATGGCCCGACCATGCGCGCATCCTTGCTCGGCACCGCGCGCCGGACGGTGAAGCCGCCAAGGTCATGGCTCGTAGGGGTGACGGTCTTCAGGATGCCGCTCATTGCTCGTCAAGCTCCTCGTAATGGCGAAAAATGCCGTCCTCGTTGAAATCGATGCGCCGCTCGCTTGCCAGATAGGCGGCGACCCCGTCGATTTCGGGCACGGCTGATTGCAGACCTTCGAGATGCGGAAACTGCCCATGCATGCTCTTCATGTAAATCGGGAAAGCATAATCGAGCCCTTCCATGATCTGGAACAGGCTGGTGTCGACATGACCGAATTGCCCGCCCAGCATGAACGGCCCGCCATTCGCCGCCAGTGCGTTTTCGAAATGCAGCAGATATTTGGGAATACGATTGGCGCGGATGCTTTCGGCGCGCTGATAGGCGGCGTCCATCTGGTCGGCATAATGCAGATCATGCGCAATCGGATGATGCACCGAGTGAATTTCCTCCACCAGATCGGCAATATCCATCTGTAATTGCATGAGTTTGAGATCCGTAGCGAGATCGCCTGAACCAAGCCCCTCCTTGTCCGAGAGATACAGTAGGATCAGCGCGGTCTGCCCGATCACCACTTCATCGTCGATCAGATAGGGCGGCGCGAAGGGCCGGATGCCCTCCCGCGCAAACATATCTTCGACCAGCGCATCAGCATCCTGCTCGCGCGCCATGTCGACATAATCCAGCTCGGCCGCTTCCATGAACAGGCGCACGAATTCGCCGCGCCCGGGTAGATCGGGCCAGTACCACAATTGCATCACGCTTCTCCGGGCGCGCGCGCCTTTATCGCAACGGCATGGACGCGCGTCCCCGCGATGTCGCCGAGCGCGCTATTGACCATTCGCTGGCGCTGCAGGCGGCTGACCCCGGCAAAGGCGGCGCTCTCGATAACAATCGTGAAATGCGATTCCCCGCTGCCATCATCGCCCGCGTGGCCATGATGACTGGCGCTGTCGTTGATGACTTCGAGATGGGTGGGATTGAGCGCTGTGTTGAGCAGGTGTTCCATCTCGGCTTGCAGGGGTCCGGCCATAATTGTGTTACCTTCGGGCTTTTCATCGGGGTAGAGCGTCCCCATCCTTATGGGCATGCGCACCGGAAAATTCCATGGACGTTTTGATGAGACCGGGCGCGCATGCGAAGCGCCCGGCTGCCTCGAGCCGGGCGAATTCCGTGCGCCGGGCGGCAAAGGTCCGAGTTTCGACGGGCCGGGCGAATACCGCTATTTCTGCCTCGATCATGTGCGAGCGTTCAATGCCGGATACGACTGGTTCGACGGGATGAGCGCCGACGAGATGTATGCCGCGCAATCGCCGATTGCCGGCTGGCAGACCGAAACGCGCGCTTTTCGACATGATGCCGGGATCGACGGGATGCCGCGCTGGGGAGATTTCACCGACCCGCTCGACGCAATCGGCGCAAGAGTGGCGGGGATCAAGACGCGCAACTCTGGCAGAGCGGGCGCCGCAGCGCCGGGCAAGATCAGCCGCTTTACCGCACATGAGCGCGAGGCGCTGAGTGTGCTGGGCCTAGGCCCGGATGCCGAACGCCTGCAATTGCGCCGCCGCTATTCGGAATTGGTGCGCCGCTACCACCCCGACAAGAACGGCGGGGACCGTAGCCATGAGGCGCGGCTGCAGCGCGTGGTGGAGGCTTATCAGGTGCTCAGGAAAGCTGCCGCGATCATCGGCTAGGCTGCGCAGGGTTGTATTCTGGTCGTGCTCTTTCTCCTGCCCATGGCGAGCGAGGCCCGAATTCATGCTCCACGATAGCCATTCTGCTTGAACGCCCAGCGAAGCGTTCCGCCAAGGCCGCGCGTTGCCAGCCTGCTCGGGACCATGGCGAGGCCGGGATGGCGCAATTCCAGCATCGTGCGCGCAAACGGTGGCAGCAGGCCGACGGCGGCATTGGCGAAGACCGGCCGCACCGCGCCCACCGCTCCGCCGCTGCTGCTCTTGAGGATCAGCTGCGCGACTTCGCGGGCTTCGGGGGAAGGGCGCAGGTCTTTGCGCAGTTCGCGGAAAATGGCGGCCGCTTCGGTCTTGCTTTCGGGAACCGGATCGGCGCCCAGTTTGTGCGCGATCAGGGCGAACTGACGGAAATATTCGTCCTGCTCGGCAAACGGCATATCGGGCTGCACATGGACCAGCCAGGCTTCGAGGAACATCATTGCCTCGGTGACATGCACCCAGGCGAGCGTGCGCGGATCGGTTGCGCGGTAGAGTGTGCCATCGGGCAGGGTGCCGTGCACCTTGGAGTGGATGCGATTGACGCGCGCGATTGCGGCTTCGGCATCGTCGCGGTGGCCATAGGTGGTGACCGCGATGAAGCGCGCGGTGCGGCGAAGGCGGCCGTGCATGTCATTGCGAAAATTGGAGAAATCGAGCACGCCGCGCAAGGCATGGGGATGCAGCATCTGCAACAGCAGCGCCGCCATGCCGCCCACCATCATGCTCACCACATCGGCATGAACCATGCGAATGGGCGTATCCTTGGCGAAGAAGGCCTCGTCCGATGGGGGCACCGGCGCTTCGCCGCTTTTCGTATC
>DAIQNS010000071.1:0-1546 GCA_036788315.1 Alteraurantiacibacter sp.
CACACCGACGATCTGCCCTATGTCTTCGGCACGCTCGATGCAGCAGGCAGCTTCTCGGGGACAGACCACAAGGCGCGTGAAATCAGCGCGGCGATGATTGCGGGCTTTGCCGGCCTTGCGCGCTCAGGCGTTCCGGGGCTCGACTATTGGGAACCCTATGCGCTGCCCGAGCGCGCCACCTTGATGATTGCGCAGGAGAGCATTGCCAGCGAAAACGACCCTCGCGGCTGGCAGCGCGAATTGTGGGCAACAGCGCCGTATATCCAGCCCGGGATCTAGGGAGCTTTATTCCTTGGGTTCGACCGGATAGGCGATGATCAGCGAGAGCGGCTCCTCTCCCGTCTGCCGGATTCCTACTATCGCGCCATCATAGAGATAGGCCGCCATGCCGCTGTGCAGGGCGGCCTCGACACCATCGGAGATAACTACGCCTGTACCACTGGTGACATAATAGACCTCGTCATGCGCGATCAGGTGTTCGCCAATAGCGGCGCCGACATCGAGCACGCGGCGGCGGAATTCCATCTGCCTTGGCTGCGGTGCGGCATCGCTGATGCGATAGGCGGTGGACATGCCGATCGCGCCGTGGGGCGGCGCCTCGCGGACCATTACGTCGGCTTCGGTCACCACCACCATTGGCGGGGCCGGTGAAGGGGCGACGCTCTTCAGCGGCGGCCCTCCTTCCAGTCCGGCGCATCCGCCCACGAACATTATGCCCAATGCCAGGATTGCCCGCTTCACCGCGCCTGCTCGCGCATCAGCAGGTCGCGTGGCGAAAGATATTCACGCACGCCGTCGGTCTGGCCCGGCCAGCGGCCGGATTTGGGCGTCATCGTGTCCAGATCCCAATCCTCCTCGCGGAATTCGGCAGTCGTAGCTTCGAAGCTGGGATATCCGCCGACCTCGTCCTCGGAATCGATCACTTCGCCGCGACCTTCAGCGATGAAGAACAGGACGCGCGTCTCCATCTCGCCGCGGTCCCATGGGCGCGCCCCGGCTGTTGCGAGTAGGAAGGTCTCAAGATCGGCAGCTGGGAGGATTTTATATGGCGAAAGATCGTGCAGCGGCTCATCCTGCACTTTTATTTCGGCGGTGGTGACACCGTAGCGGCCGTACATCGGCAATTCGTTGCCCATGCGATCGACCGCGATATTGTCCCTTCCGTAATACAGAAGGTCGCCCACGCCGCCAATCATCAGGAAAGGCAGGCCTTCGTCCGTGCTGGGGCCACCGCGCATGACATTGCCCACTGCAGTCAGCTTGCCGTCGACGTGCGGCTTGTCACCCCATTCGAGGTCCATCAGGTTATAATGCACAGCGCGCAATTGCGGGTCGTAGATGAAATTGTTGACCATCAGCGCTTCGACCCCGCCCTTGAGCAGCGGCGAGCGCTCGACATTGTGCGCCCATATATTGCGCTCGAAAACGATCCCTGTGGCATTGTCATGGATCAGCGATCCCTTCGAATGCTCTCCTTTGGGATGGCTCGAGTCGGCAAGGCCTTCGGCGGCAAGGTTCGAGCGGAAGACGATATTGCGGCTCGTGC